>DATBNH010000161.1:0-13126 GCA_036554405.1 Cellvibrionaceae bacterium
TGCGCCAGGTTCGCGCAAAGCAGTACCTGCATACCGCAAAACGCCTTTTGCAAATACCCGGCAAGCGCCTGCGCGGTCATCTGGTTGTCTTCAATCACTATGGCTGACTGCATGGCTGACTCGTCGCTTAAATCTTCCACGGGTGCTGGTGTACCCACCTAAAAACGGTATTATATGACATTGCTGGCCCTTCGCGGCTCGCTCTTTCCCGCTTCGGATGAATTCACCATGATGTTGACGTTTTCCCCGCGAACGCTGATTAGTATCGGCGCTCTGGGCTGCTTGCTGGTGGCCATTGCTGTAATCAACCTGGCCATTAATCTGCCCACTACAGACATTGACTTTAACGTTTCAAGCGAAGGGAAGCTTTTTATGCAACCCGATGCTACAGGGCGCAATGCCAATCTTCCCTCTGGTGAAGTGGTGGCATTGGTGACGGCAGGCAAACACATGCTCGCCAATAGTGACTGGGTGATCGAAGAGCCCGATGTACTGCCCGATTACACACGCCTGAACCAGCTATTCGCTGAACAGCGTGTGCTTGCCAATGCGACAACTCTTGAAGTGGTTACGAGCGATGGCAGTCACCACCTAATAGTGCTGGCAGAGCGCCACTGGAATCAATTGCCAGCGCTGTTTTGGTTACAGCTAATGTTTGGCATCGGTGGTGCCATGACGGGTATCTTGGTGTGGTCGAGCCGCCGCCTCAGCTTGTCCGCCGGGCTCTACGCTCTGACCGGTATTGGCTATTTGATTTTCGCCCCCGCTGCTGCCGTTTATAGCACCCGCGAATTGATACTCGATGGCGACCTGTTCCGGTTGTTGTCGGCCGTCAACCATTTTGGCGCGCTGCTGTTTACCGCATCTCTGACCGCACTGCTCAGTCAGTATCCCCGGTCTCTACTGTCCTTTAAATCGACAATGCTGATATTTGCACTGGCGGCGTTGATCTGGCTGGCAGATTATCAGCAATGGCACAGCCCGATGATTTTTCACTTTGGTGTACTGGGTGTTTTTGCAGCCAGTTTCGTTTTTGCCGTGTGGCAGTGGCGAGCAACAAAAGAAGACCCTATCGGCCGCGCCGCACTGCGTTGGTTCTTACTCTCTATTTATCTCGCCACTGGATTATTCGCCTGCTTTATTATTCTGCCCGCCGCCTTGCAACTGCCGCAGCCCGCACCTCAGGGCGTCATGTTCGGCGCCTTCCTGTTGATGTACTGGGGTTTGGCATTAGGCATTGTCCGCTACCGTTTGTTTGATTTAAATCACTGGTGGCACGCTGTTATGACCTGGTTTTTGGGCGGCGTATGTGTGCTGATGCTAGATGTGACGTTAATTTTATTTCTTGCCATGCCCGCCGATCTTGCCCTGTCATTATCTGTAGCCATTAGCGGCTGGCTGTATTTTCCTGTGCGCCAATTTATTTGGAACCGCTGGGGTAAACTTAACGCGCTGGATACCGACTCATGGTTGCCAGAAATTTTACCCCTGTTGCTGCGCAATAAAGATATAGACAGCGAACACTGGAGAACTGTATCCCAAACACTCTGGCATGCCGCCACTGCCGAGATCTGCTCCGGCCACCAAGCCAACGCTTGCATCACCGATGATGGCATGAGCCTGATACTGCCAGACTTTGATGAACGAAGCTCCCAACATATAAAACTTTCAGGCGCAGAGCATGGCAGTCGTCTGTTTGGTAAACGGGATTTGAGTTGCTGGCAAAACCTGTTATCTATTGCCCAGTTAAGCTGTGACATTCACCATGCGGAAAAAAAGGGCGCGGATATAGAGCGTCAGCGTATTCGCCGGGATATTCACGATGATATTGGCGCACGCCTACTGACACTGCTGCACAGTGTGCACGAAACGCACCAACCTCTTATCAGAGAAACCTTGTCTGCCACGCGTGCTTTGGTCAACACCTTGAGCAAGAAGCAAACACCCTGGTACGAAGCGCACGCGCAATGGAAAGCAGAAATCCACACTAGGGTTAGTGCAGCACAGCAGTCGTTAGCTTGGCATGAGGAACTGTCTACAAATTTGCTAATGGACGCAAGAACCTTTACCAATCTGACCCGGATCATACGCGAGGCTATCAGCAATGCGTTGCGTCATGGAAGTGGTGGACAATTGGTGGTGTCATTTCAGCTCAAAAATGACCATGTTCGTATCTTAATAGAAAATACCGTCGACCGCACAACCGATAATGACGGTGGCAGCGGGATGAAAATTATGACTGAGCGCGCCAACGAGATAGGCGCAAACCTGCACGAACAGACCAATGACGGCATACACGTGTTGGAAATAACCTTGCGTCTTGAACCTGCGTCACCCGAGGCTATCCCCCTAAACAGGGCTACCGATGGTTAGTCCTTGCGAGTACCGTTAACGATTTGATCAACATCAGTGGGAACACCTTATGTTACACAAATCTTTCCGGTACCTCGGTGCTGGCAGCCTCATGCTGTTGGCCGCCTGCGGCAGCGATGACAACGACAACAATCACAGCTCATCAAGTGTTGCTTCAACAAGCAGCAGCAGCTCAGTTGAAGCCAGTAGTTCCGTAAGCTCTTCAAGCAGCAGTATCGCACTAACGGCAATGAATGGTCTTGCTGCTGTTGGGGCGGCAATAAGTAACGCAACGGTCACCGCCAAATGTGCCGATGGCAGCAGCTTTACCACAGCGGTAATGACAAATAACCAGGGGGCTTTTTCGGGCTCCGTAACTACCGGTGCCTTACCCTGTGCACTAAAGGTTTCGGGCGGAACGCCCGATGTGACTTTGCACAGCTATACCAGCAGCGGTGGGCGCGTCAATATCACACCCTTTACCGATTTAGTACTGGCAAACGCTACTAATAGGTTGCCACAGCAGTGGTTTACCGACCCGGATTGGACTGTGGTTACTGACCATATCGACGCCGCCACTGGCGAGCTGAAAACTGCATTGGAGGAGGCCGGATACGATTTGCCCGATGGCGATTTCCTTCCCTTTACCGAAAGCTTTGCCATCGGCGATGAATGGGATCAGGTGCTGGATGATCTTCAACTCGCCATAGACAGTTCGACCAGTATCGACAGCTATGCCGCACTGATAGATTTGATTCGACAAGGCAGTCTGGGCACAATTCCGTTTGTAACGGGTTCTAACACCAGCTCTAGCAGCTCATCTTCACAACCAACTTCGAGCAGTTCATCATCCAGCAGCAGCTCTGTCTCCAGTTCTGCAAGTGGTGGCACTCAAGCGCAACAGTGCTTCAACCCGGAGTTATCCCGTGAGGGTACTCAGGTTGTCAGCGAATATCGTGCAACCGATGGCGACAGTGGCAGCATCATCAATTTTAGCTACGATCAAACCATTTTTGGTTCAACATCGTTTAACGGCGCAACTGTGCGCTTCGCTGTGTCAGATACTGTTGCCACCGGTGCCGCACCGTCGCAGAGCACATCGACCAGCTATTTCACCGTCAACGAGGCAGCTGCAAGATCTGAAGCCTTAGGCGTTGAAGTGGTCACCAGCTCACCGATCAGCACCACTGTTGTCACTACAAACAACCCAGGTCGCCTGAGCCGCTATGACTTGAGCATTGGTGAAAGTTATTCACAAACCTTTACCAGCACAACTCAGGTGATGGGTTTTGATGTGAGTACGCCCATAAGCTTTACCACAACCTTCGTCGGTATTGAAGATGTCACCGTTCCGGCGGGCACCTATTCGGCATGCCGTTTTGAAACGGACGAGGGAGGACAACTTACCACGCATTGGTTTGCGGTTCAGACGGGTGTTGAATTGAAAGTAGTATCTGGTGGGGATGAAACCATTTTTATAGGTGGTTCTATAAACGGCGTTGATTTATAACACCTTTAAATAAATATTACCCCTTACTGAAAGTACAGCAGAGCGCACAAAATATACGCGCTCTGCTGTGTTTTTTGGTAAGCCTTATCAACTTTACTCCGGTGGGCAACCAGAACATCCTACGGCGAGCAACTGAGCTCAATACTGTCAAGGTGTCACTGATTTGGCCACTTCAGCCAGCTCATTCCAGCTTCTCCCGCGCCCTATTCCCGGTATAACGCTCATCACTGGTACTATTACTGCGGTACAAGCATTTTATTTGACAAATTTCTGACTATTTTTGCGCCAATTGGTTTAAAATAGAACCCAGTGCACGTTTTATGTCGCCAGGCTTCTTGACAAGCTCGTCTGCGACTCCTCCGACAGGAAGATCTATTTTGTTGCCTAATGCCGACTCAGGAACCACTTCAGCCGTTAACCGCTGCAGAGGCTGCCTTTTTGCTACCTGGCTTTTATTCGCTTGTGGTGAGGGTTTCTGACCTGATGGTGGCACGTTTAACCAGAAGCAGCCCGCTTGCTGTCTGTTGTCTGTTGGCACATCTGGCTATTGCCAACCCCGATACTCACCTTGTGGGCGTAGAACTGGCGAGGCAGGGGAATACGGCCCGTGCCATCCAAACCCTGTCGGCGCTGTATGAGCAAGAGCCCTCCCAAGCACTGGTACACGACTTAATTGCTATTGCCCACTGGCACCTTGATGATGGCCTGGCACTTCACTGGGCAGAACAGCTCGACGACTCTTCAGTACCCCCCGATTACACCTTGCATGCCCTGGCGCGCAGCTACCGCAATCTCGGTCATTTTGAGCGGGCACTGCAAACCTATGGTCAGTGTCGCCAGCGCTGGCCGGCTGATCGCGATTGCCAGTTGGGCGAAGCGCTGGTTTTGGCCGAACAAGGACAACACCTTGCGGCACTCGCCGCTATTAATACCATGCTGGCCGCCGAGCCCGAGGCGGCGGATTTGTATGCCTACCGGGGTTACATCTATCGCCAGAGTGAGCTGTGGCTGCAGGCCGCCGACGACTACCGCCAAGCCGCTGAATACGCTCCTGCTGACAGCCAATATCGACAACTACAAATTGTCAGCCTGCTGGATTTAGGCGCTGTGGTTCAAGCCGGGCAGTTGGCAGAGAGCTACCCCGCCAGCGTCGATCAACCGCTCCGTGAACGCCTGGCCGGTGACCTTGCCGCACGGCATATCAACTGGATTGATCTACCCAACCGCGAGCCCGCACTGCGCCAGGTACGCATTGACCGAGCGCACCAATCTCTGACTGAGGCGCGAGCAGTCTCTGAATCGCCCGAGCGGCAAAAATTTGATTATCTGTTATTGGCTGACCGCGAGCGCCGACCGGAAACCGTGCTGGCGATGGCCGCCACTATGCGCGGTGCGGATGCGGGTGAGAGTGAGAATTCGGGTGAGAATCAAGATGGGAGTGAGAGTGAAGATGCGGGTGGGGGTCAGGGTGAATTCGACGTGCTCGCCAACGACTCAGATCCTGATGTCGATGTTTTAACCCTTACCAATGACGAAGTGATTGAGAGCGTGGGTTCGCTGTCTATTGTTGATGGCAAAATCGTATTCAACCCTGATGATAGCCACAACAGCTTAGCCGAAGGTGAAACCGCGAACGTCACGGTGAGCTACACCGTACAAGACCCCAGCGGTAAAACCAGCACGGCTGAATTAACCATCACCGTGACTGGCACTAATGATATCCCTGAAGTGATTCTCACCGGTAATAGCGTCGAAGAGAACAGCGCAGGTGGAACAGTAATCGGCGATCTGTCGGCGATTGATCCCGACCTTACCGATACCCATAGCTTCGAAATCGTCGGCGATTCTCCGTTTGAAATTGTCGACGACCAGCTGGTAGTTGCCGATGGGGCGGTGATTGATTACGAAGCCAATAGCTCGATTGAGGTTGAAGTCCAGGTCACCGATAACAATGGCGGCAGCTCCACAAAAACCTTCACGATTAATGTTGAGGATATTAACGAAGGCCCGCAAGCAAATGCGGTTACTGGCGTAGCCACTGAGGGTGCGGGTGCGATTGCGTTTGATGTGTTGGCTAACGATGTCGACCCTGACGGTGATTCACTCACGCTGATCAATGTACAAGTGACCAAGAGCACCGGCTCGGTGCCCATCGTTGGTGGCAAAGTGGTGTTTAATCCCGACGACAGCCACAACAGCTTAGCCGAAGGCGAGACGGCGGATGTCACGGTGAGCTATACCGTGCAAGATCTTGAAGAGGGGATTGAACTGCCCGACTATGTGCTGGAGGTGATTGCCGGCGCTCACCTGCAATTGCGTGAACCCGAACAGGCGCTGAAGGTTATCGATGCCATGTCGGCCACGGCGGTATCGAGTTTTAACGTACAGGTGATGCGCCTCTATGCCCTGGAGGAGAGCGGCCACTATACCGAAGCGGTGGCGGTTGCCGATGCGCTTATGGCTCGCGAACCCGAGTGGCGTTATTTTCCGGGCCTGCTGGAGCCAGAGCGCAACAACGCACGTTTTCGCGCCGAGCGACTGGCGGCAATGATGCGCGCCTATGGCAACCGTCTGGCCGAGGCCGAAGAGCGTCTCGACCCGCTGGTTGATGGCGCGCCTTTATCGGCCGAGGCGCGGGCTGATCGCGCCGCTGTTTACCAGTGGCGCGGCTGGCCACAGGCGGCGACACAAGAATATCTAATCAATTTAAGCCACACCCCAGAGCACCCTGACTCGCACCTGGGCCTGGCCAATCTCTATGCCCAGCGCGGCCAATTTGCACAAGCCGAACAGCACTGGCAAGCCCTGCAACCTCTGGCCGATACCCAGCGCATGGTTAGGGCCCGGGAGAGCTTTGATCGGCAACACGGCTGGGCGCTGGATCAACGCTTTGGCCACACCGAGAGCACCGGCAATACCCAGGGGGATCGTGAATTTCGCTCCAGTACCGAACTGCGCAGCCCCGTATTTGGCGAGGGCTGGCGCGGTTACTTAGGCAGTGATTATCAGCGCGCCGACTTCCCCGAAGGGAGCGGGCGCGAGCGGGTTGACCGCCTGGGCGTCAATCGCCGCCAGCCCCAGTTTGAATGGTACGCCGGTGCTCACCGGGCGCACTTTAACGACAATGGTAATGGCCTCCACGGCGGCCTGCGCTGGCTACCAGATGACCACTGGTATATGGGACTGGCACTGGCCACTAATGCCCCCGAAACCCCTCTGCGCGGACGCAATCAGGATGTGGGTGCTGACCGCGTGGAGCTGTCTGGTGGCTGGCGTGCCAGTGAGAGCCGCCGCATCGATATCGGCAGCCGTTATTGGGAATTTACCGACGGCAATGTGCGCCGGTCGCTACAGGCCTCTTTTGAGCAACGGCTTTTTGTCGACCACCGCTGGCAGCTGGATGGCCGTATAGATTTATGGGCCAGTCGCAACCGCGAGGGCAGTTTTGCCTATTTCAACCCCAGCGAAGACGCCTCGGCCACCGTGGGGCTGGATATTCATCACCGGATTTATCGCCGCTATGACCACCAGTTTCGTCAGCGCTTCCAGTTGGGCGGCGGTGTTTATTACCAAGCGGGCTATGGCTCCCACTGGATTGGCAATGTTGCCTGGCGGCCGCGCTGGGATCTGAACGCGGCCTTTGCCATAGAGGCGGGTATAGCACTGCAGAGCCGCGTTTATGATGGCGTTCGCGAAGAGCACTTGGGGCTAAACCTCGATTTTGACTGGAGGTGGCGCTAATGAGATTCGCCATGATGAGACCCTTGGTAATGCTTCTGCTGTTGCTGCTGAGCTCGGTGAGCCTTGCCGCCGAACCGGTCCGTATCTGGGCGTTCTCATGGCACGATGTGCGCGATGATGTGGTAGACGATCTCGACCCGGACAGGTTCGCCGTCAGCACCACGCGGCTGGTGGGGTTTTTTGAGTACCTGCGCGGCAATGGCTACACGCCCATCTCTATTGATCAATTGCTGGCAGCTCGTGATCACCAGACACCACTGCCACCAAAGCCCGTGATCTTAAGCTTTGATGATGGTCTCGCCAGTGTTTACACCCATGTATTCCCGCTCTTGCGTCAGTACCAGTATCCAGCCGTAGTGGCGATTGTGGGTAGCTGGATGGCTATGCCAGAAGATCAGCTTATCGACTATGGCCACACCAGCTTTGGTGCCCGGGACATTGTTAGCTGGGCACAGTTAAAGGAGATGACCGACTCTGGTCTGGTAGAAATCGCCTCTCACAGCCACGATCTGCACAAAGGTGTGATCGCCAACCCCCAAGGCAATACTCAACCTGCCGCCGTTACTCGGATTTATAACCCCGAGAGCGAAAGTTACGAAACCGATGTGGCCTACCGTCAGCGAATCAGACAAGATCTGGCAAACAGTGTCGCGGATATCCAGCAGCACATTGGCCAATCACCTCGGGTAATGGTTTGGCCCTATGGCGCCCACAACGCCGACGCTATCGCCATTGCCAATGAGCTGGGCATGAGTATCACCATGACCCTGACGCCGGAACCGGGCAGCACCGAAACCCTTTCGGCTTTTGGACGCATACTGCCCCTGGGCAATCCCGATGTGGGGCAGATGACCTGGAACTTCGAATACTGGCCAGAAATTTCTCCCAAGCGCGTCGCCCATGTGGATTTGGACTATGTCTACGACGAGAACCCTGAGCAATTGGCGCGAAATCTCGATCGACTGATTTCTCGCATCTATCAAATGCATATCACCGATGTTTATCTACAAGCTTTTGTGGACACCGAAGCCGACGGCGAAGCGCGGCAAGTGTATTTTCCCAATCGCCACCTGCCCATGCGCGCTGATTTATTTAACCGGGTCGCCTGGCAGTTGCGCACCCGAGCCCGAGTGCAAGTATGGGCGTGGATGCCGGTGTTGGCTTTCCACCACCCCGATCCCGAGCTCAACCGCGACTGGGCGGTAAAACCCCTGACAGCGGATACCCCGGCTGGGCAAGAGTACCACCGGCTGTCACCCTTTGTACCCGAGGCACGGCAGTTTATTCGCGAGATCTACGACGATCTTGGTCGCCACGCCAATTTTGCCGGTATTTTGTTTCACGATGACGCCTATCTACGCGACACCGAAGATGGCCACGGCGTTCCCATGAGTGGTGCCGAGCGCGAGCAAGTACTCACCGACTTTACCCTGGAGCTGGCCGATGTGTTGCGCCACCATCAACCAGAACTGCTCACCGCACGCAATCTTTACGCGCGGCCGGTATTGCAACCCGAGAGTCAGGCGTGGTTTGCGCAGAGCCTTTCGGGCTTTATGGCCGCTTACGACTATACATCGCTAATGGCCATGCCATGGATGGAGCAGGCGAATGACCCCGATGCCTGGCTGGCACAACTGGCTAAAACAGTGCTCGCCTATCCAGACGCCCGAGAGAAAGTTGTGTTTGAGCTGCAAGCACGAAACTGGCGAACTGGCGAGCCTATCGCCAATGCGACTCTTAGCCAGCACATGCAAATGTTGCAATCTCTGGGCGTGCTGCATCTTGGCTATTATCCGGATGACTTTATCGCCGGGCACCCGGATCTCAACATGCTGCGAAAGGTGTTTTCCGCCTCCGACTACCCCTACAAGAGGCCGTGATCGTGGAGTCTATCCAATTATCATCACTGCTGCTCGGATTCGCCTTCTACTACCCCCTGTGTATGGCCTGGCTGTGGATGACAGCCGGTGTTTATTACTATTTCCACTGGGAGCGCAAAGACGGTCCGCGTGGCGCCGGCGAACCACCACCGCTGGCACATTACCCGGCGTGCAGTATTATTGTGCCCTGCTATAACGAGGGCGATAACCTGCACGACACCATCGCCTGGCTGGATGAGCAAAACTGGCCCGACTTTGAGATTATCGCCGTTAACGACGGCTCCCGGGATGATACCGGCGCTATTCTGGAGGAACTGCAACAGCAGTATCCGCGTCTTCGGGTTTTACATCAGGCTCGAAATCTGGGTAAGGCGATGGCGCTTCGCGCTGGCGCTATGATTGCCCGCAATGAGTATCTGATTTGTATCGACGGTGATGCGCTGCTGGACCGCAATTGTACAGCCTGGTTGATGAGCCATTTGGTTATGAGTGACCGCGTTGGGGCCGTCACCGGTAATCCACGCATTCGTACTCGCTCCACCTTGTTGGGCAAGCTGCAAGTGGGCGAGTTTTCTTCCATCATCGGACTGATCAAGCGGGCACAGCGTATTTATGGGCGCATCTTTACCGTCTCGGGCGTAGTCACCGGTTTTCGCCGCACAGCGCTGCACCAAGTGGATTACTGGAATATCGATATGATTACCGAAGATATTGATATCTCCTGGCGCCTGCAGATGGCCTTTTGGGATATACGCTACGAGCCTAATGCGCTGTGCTGGATACTGATGCCTGAAACCCTCAAAGGGCTTTGGGGACAGCGTTTGCGCTGGTCACAAGGTGGCGTAGAGGCGCTGCTGCGCCACGGCAAAGTACTGCTTAGTTGGGACAAACGCCGCTTTTGGGGGGTGTTTATTGAATTTACTACCAGTGTTATCTGGGCCTATTGTATGGCCACAGTAATATTGCTATGGGCGGTGGGCAAAGTTGTCACACTGCCCGATGCCTGGCATATCAGCAGCCTTATTCCCGCTTGGCACGGTATGATGTTGGCACTGACGTGCATGCTGCAGTTTTTTGTCAGTCTGCAGATTGACCGGCGTTACGAAGCTCGTATTGGCCGCAAAATCTTTTGGATGATCTGGTACCCTTTGGCCTATTGGCTGTTGAGTATGCTCACAACCATTATCGCCACGCCCAAAGCAATACTTCGCAAGAGAGGAGCGCCCGCCACATGGGTCAGTCCCGACCGGGGCTTGCAGTCGCGCCCAGCAAAAACTGCAGCGCCACAAACTGAAGGACAGGCGCCTCCATGAAAACACCGCTGATTATCGAGCGCCCAGAGCTGCAAACCCCAACGCGTAAGACACTGTCCTCTGTCATTACCTTTCTTGCCTGGACGCTGTGGATTTATCTGTGGCTGCCCCTACTCAGTATTATTGCCTGGGGCGCAGGCATTCAGATGCTGATTGTCGAGGTTTTTTTACCTGATAATTACGAAGACTTACAGGAGCTGTTACGCTTGCTTGTTTATGTAGTCTGTGCGACGGCCGTGGTAATTGCTTGGTCACAATATAATTTGCGCCGTTACGGTAAACGCAACCGTCGCCAGCGCATTGCCAATGTAGATGATGCCGTTTTGGCGCGCTACTACGAAATCTCTCCAGAAATGCTGACCACTTTGCGCGGTAAACGTCTGCTGACTCTGGATTACTGTAGCGATCATCAGCCGGTAATTATTGATGAAACCAGCCCAGCAAAAGAACAATCGCCTTCCTGATAGTCTAGTTCCACGGTTTATTTCACTCGTCTCGGCCTTTTAAGGCCACCTCTACCCGCAGGGCATTGCCCTCCAACAGCAACGTGCGATAGAGCGTAAGTATGTCGTCTTTGCTAACCTCGGCAATGGCCGCTATCAGTTTTTCACGGGTATCGAACTGATCGTTACCGCGATAAAAATCGTTTAAAAACCGCGGGTATTCAACGTAAAAATTGCCGGGCGGCTGCAGAATTTGCGCCAGTACAGCACCGCGTAATTGTTCCAATGTGGTGTCATCCAGCGTTTGTAGCTCGAGCCAGTAGTCGACAATATAGCTATCAAAACGCTGCTGCAGTGCGTCGATGCTGGTATTGGGGCTCTGGGCATAAACAATAAAACCCCAGTGATCATCCAGGCGATCGTAACTGCTGCCCACCACATAACCTATCTGTTCATTGGTGCGTAATTGCGTATAAAAACTGTTGTGGAAAACGGCATTGAGCAACGCCAACCTGGCGCCAATTTCAAGATCAGCCTCGGGTGAGTACCATGCATTGAGTAAAGCGTTGTCGCTATGTTGCAGAGTATCCGTATGGCTGATGCTCTCTCCAGCAACCGGTATAGTGTACGTCTGACGATAACGCTCTCGCGGTTGCCAATTATCAGCCAGAGCATCACGGGTCATATCCGCAATTTCCACTACAGCCTGTTTAGAATAGTTACCAAAGGCGAAAATTCTAACACGATTGTGCTTAAGCAGCGCCTGGTGATACTGCTCAATATCACTTAAGGTGATCGCTCGCAGGACATTTTGCAGTTTCTCATCGGGCCAACTGGCATGTTTGAGTCGTTTATTTAACTCATCAAACAACTGACGGTAGGGCTCTTGCTTTTTTTGCCCTTCCAACCACTGGTTAAAGCCATCTTTGGCTATAGAAAGTGATTGGGCATCCACCTCAAGATTAAACCATTGATCCAAAAGGCGGCCATAAAGCAATGGATGCTTTTCCGTATAACCCGATAAGGTCAGCGCATGATTATCCTGTGGACGCTCTATACCCATGCCGATACCTGCACGCCCGGCTTTGTCTCTTATGGCCATGGTTTCATTGGCATAAATACGATTGAGTAAATCACTCATCACCCAGTGTTTGGCACCTTGGTGCATCAAGTCGCTATTAAATTGTATTTGTATATAACCCTGCTCGGACGGGTGATACTCGGCGTGGGTTAACCAGGCCTCAAGACCCGGCTCGTCAACCAGTTGTTGCGGTTGCAAATATTCGGGGGGTGTTATTTCGGCTTTTTCGGTACTGAACAAATCATTTTCTTCAGGTAGCCGCAAGCTGATATCTGTTACGGTTCGTTTCCAGCGCTGAATTTGCTCGGCAGAAAAAGCTTCAGTGCGGTATTGCCCTTCATACCAGGGAATCTCTTGGTCGGCTTCAACATCCTGGTGTATATGCCAGATTCTGGCGCGCTGTGGTGTTAATTGTTGCAATACGTCTTGCACTGCCTGTTGATCAAAGTGAGTGTATACATAGGGGGCGTTGATGATATTTTTCGCCGGAATATCAAACAAAGTAGCGCTAAAATGTATAGCCTGATGCAAGGGTTGGGGCATTTGCATATCGTTAAAGCTTTTTTCCAGCATGGCTTTATATTCGTGATAATACACTGGATCTACACCCTGCTGGCGTATCAGTTCAATGTAGGCAAAGACCACGGCTATAATCTCATCCTGGTATTTCAAGCCCTCGGGCGTTAAGCCTATTTGCACGGTGAAAAACCCGTCTTTGCCGTAGTATTGACTGTTGGCATGGGCGGTAAAATCGTCAATCCAACCCTTTTCCCGCAGTATTTGTGCCGCCGTGCCCGGCTCTTCCG
>DATBNH010000167.1:0-2623 GCA_036554405.1 Cellvibrionaceae bacterium
TCTTCAGCCAATTTGACACTGGCATCGCGATTTTCATCATCGTTATCAGAAATGTCGGCGAGTACACTGAACTTAACGCCACCGCTAAAGACGCTTAAACTTTTGTGGCGGCCCACGCCACCCCATGCCGCCGCCTCGCCGAGTCCATCAAAAGCTTGCCATTGTATGTTGTTAATCATCGAGGATGCAAAATCATTGCCCATATTTTGGTGTTCTTTACCCAGAGTGCCATCGTCAACTCTTTTCTGCATGGCTTCTTCTACTCGCTTGGCGGCGGCGGCTTTTTCTTCTTCGCTCATATTGCGATGTTGCATAGTAAAACGGTTCAAAGTCATCTGCTCGATACCGCTCAGGGCCAAGGAGTCGTTCACGTCATAGGCTATAGACATAATATCACTGCTCATTTGCTTTTTACGGCCACCGGACCAGCTGTATGTGCAAGAAGCCGAGCGCTGGCTAACGCTTTCGTCAGTCTTGATCTCGGCCGGCAGTGAGTCCAAGGCTGAGCGTACGGTATTTTCACTGAACAGGGCACAGGGGTTTTCACGGGCCTTGTCCAGACACATACCGGTTTTGTTCAAGGTGGGCTCGTTCGCTGAACTATTATTGCCAGAATCGCTACAGGCGGTGAGGGTGAGTAGTGTACACAGGGCAAAACAATGCGCGTGGCGGCTCGGAAGCTTCATGGGTATTTCCTAATGGGTTGCTGTTAGACCGCAAAGCATAATCACCGCGCCCGGCCAGCGCCAGTGTCTTTACATTTGAGACGTATAAAGATGGGCATCCCCGTCGTGCGCGAGGATGCCCAAGGTTTACTGCGGCTTGATAATGGCCGCCCAGCCGCCACCGGTAGCCAGCTTAATGGTGCGGGTTTCACCTGCACGCAAGCTGCCCTGCTCGCGGCTATAGTCTTCGGCGAAGTTCTGGGTGTTAAGCCCATCTTTAACCACGTCAATGCGGTAATTACCCTCTGCTAAAAAGCCAAAATCAACCTCAAGTGTGCGCTCCTGGCTGCCGGTCATAGCGCCCAGATACCAGTTATCCCCCTTGCGTCTTGCCACCAGGATATACTCGGCCACCCTGGCATCGAGCACGCGGGTTTCATCCCAGGCGGCGGGGAACTGGGCAATAAATTCGGTGATTTCAGGTTCACGCAAGTAGGCCGAGGGCGACTCGCACAGCATTTGCAGTGCGCTTTCAAACACGGCGTACATGGCTACTTCATGGGCGCGGGTGCCTATGCTCATAGGCCGAAAGTGACTCACATGATGATTCTGCGGCTGGGCATTTCTGAGCGCACCCGGGGTGTAATCCATGGGGCCGGCCACCATGCGAATAAATGGCAGGGTGACATTGTGATCCGGGGTGATATCGGAGCTCCACTTGTTGTTCTCGTTGCCTTTTACGCCTTCGTGGGTAAGCACGTTAGGGTAAGTACGGCGCAGTCCGGTGGGTTTAAAGCCGCCGTGATAGCTCATCACCAGTTTATTCTTAGCTGCCTCTTGGGCAATTTTCTCATAAAAATTTACCGCGTACTGATCAGAGCGCTGCATAAAGTCTACCTTGACCCCAGCTGCACCCCACTCGCCGTAGGTTTTTAAAACATTCTTATAATCTTTATCCAGTGGCCCCCACAGGTTCCACAAAATAATGCCCACATTTTTTTGTTTGCCGTAGCGAATCAGCTCGTGTACATCCACCTCAGGGTTGTGTTCCAGGATATTGGTTGTGGTTTTGGTCCAGCCCTCGTCCAGAATGACATACTCAAGGCCGTACTGGGAGGCGAAATCAATATAGTACTTATAGCTTTCGGTGTTGATTCCGGCTTTAAAATCAACATCAAAAAGGTTATTGGCGTTATACCAGTCCCAGGCGATTTTGCCGGGTTTAATCCAGTTAGTATCGTCCAGTACACTGGGGGCAGACAACAGCCAAACCAGCTGACTTTCCACCAACGCTGCATCGTTGTCACTGATCACCGCCACACGCCAGGGGAAAGTACGCTTGCCCGTGGTCTCGGCAATGTGCTCGCCAAAGGTAAGTTGCTGATTGCGGTCTTCCGAGCCGGACATGGGTGTGGCCTTTGTTACCACCGCCGGATTAAACCCGGTAAAGCCGTCACCACCGGTGCCGTATAAAAATAACCCGGGATAATCGCGCAGATCCGCCTCGGTAAACACTATGTGGGTGTCATTGCTGTTGATATACAGCGGCAGCGAGGCAAAGCGGGAGCTGTCGATATCCTTAACCGTCAGCGGCAGGTATAGCCGTTCATAATGAGAGATCAGCGATTCTTCTTCCGGAAACAGCGTGCGGGCACCTGCGGCAAAATTAAGCGCCAGCGGCTCACGCTCTACCACAATGGCGCCATCGTTCTCGCCGACAAAGCGGTAGGCGACGCCATCGTTGTAAGCGCGAAAGTCAATGCCGTAACCGTTGTCAAAACGCACCGATAGCTCGTGGTAAAACTCATGAATGGAGGACGATTTATGGGCCACTTCCGGAGTCAACTGGCGTCTGACAATGCGCTTGGAAGTATTGCTCACCGCCACCCCATGGGTAATATCGCCCGCACCCTCTATTACCAGGCCAATAGCGCTGGGTTCAATCACCGTGCGATTTA
>DATBNH010000185.1:0-5647 GCA_036554405.1 Cellvibrionaceae bacterium
GGGAACGGGGAACGGGGAACGGGGAACGGGGAACGGGGAACGGGGAACGGGGAACGGGACAAATCGGCAGGATAGCCTGAGTGAAACGGTGGACGGGTATGTCGCCAGGATCGTTGCCAGTGTTTCTTCCGTTTATCGTCCACCGTCCACCGTTCATCGAAATTATAATATTGTGAGGGGCAAGAAATGACAATTCAAATTGGCATTAACGGCTTTGGCCGTATGGGGCGGTTGGCGCTGCGCGCGCTTTTTGAACAGGGTGATGCGCGTATTGTTCACATTAATGATCCGGCGGGCGATGCGTACACGCTGGCGCATCTGCTTAATTTTGATTCGGTTCACGGCCGCTGGCAGCATGAAGCTGCGGCTAGCGATAACAGTATTCATGTTACCGGTCAGGTTATTCCTTGCAGTCAACATAAAACAATCGGCGAGACCGACTGGTCGCAATGCGATGTAGTGATTGAAGCCTCGGGCAAAATGCGCGATCGGGCGCTGCTTCAAGCCTATCTGGATCAGGGCGTTAAGCGTGTGGTGGTAACCGCACCGGTTAAGGCCGAGGATATTTTAAATGTGGTGATGGGGGTGAATGATGGCGACTATGACCCGGCGCGTTTCCCCATTGTTACCGCCGCCTCTTGTACCACCAATTGCCTGGCGACGGTGGTCAAGGTGATTCACCGAGAGTTGGGTATTAAACACGGCTCTATGACCACCTTGCACGATATTACCAACACCCAGAGTATTCTGGATCAACCGCACAAGGACTTGCGCCGGGCGCGGGCCAGTAGTTTAAGCATGATTCCCACCACCACCGGTTCGGCCAAAGCCATTATTGAAATATTCCCCGAGCTTAAAGGCCGCCTGGATGGCCACGCCGTGCGCATTCCGCTGGCCAATGCCTCGCTCACCGATTGTGTGTTTGAAGTGGACACGCCCACCGACAGAGACACTGTCAATCAATTACTTAAGCGCGCCGCCGACAGCGAAATGCCGGGTATTCTCGGTTTTGAGGAGCGGCCGCTGGTATCGGTGGATTACAAAACCGATCCGCGCTCCAGCATTATTGATGCGCTGTCTACTCTGGTGATTGATGGCACCCAGGTGAAAATCTATGCCTGGTACGACAACGAGTGGGGCTATGCTAATCGCACCGCCGAGTTGGCGTTAATGGTTGGCCGGCAGGATCAGTAACCATGTTACGCCTGAGCCAGCTCGCCCCCGAGGTGCGCCAGTATTTGCTGGTAACGGCTAACTACTGGGCCTTTACCCTCACCGATGGCGCCCTGCGCATGCTGGTGGTGCTGCATTTTTATCAGTTGGGTTACAGCCCGCTGCAAATTGCCTTGCTGTTTGTGTTCTACGAATTTTTTGGCGTGGTCACCAACCTCACCGGCGGTTGGCTGGGTGCGCGCATTGGCTTAAACCGCACCATGAATATTGGCCTCGGGCTGCAACTGTTAGCCCTGGCTATGCTGCTGGTGCCCGCCGCCTGGCTCACTGTAGTGTGGGTAATGGCGGCGCAGGCGCTGTCGGGTATTGCAAAAGATTTGAATAAAATGAGCGCCAAAAGCGCCATTAAAACCCTTGTGCCCGCCGCAGCCGGCGGGCGTTTATACCAGTGGGTGGCACTGCTCACCGGCTCTAAAAATGCACTGAAAGGCGTGGGCTTTTTTATGGGCGGTGTGCTGCTGGCATGGCTCGGGTTTAAGGGCGCGGTGGGCGCCATGATGCTGCTGTTGGCCGCGGTATGGCTATTGAGCCTAATCCGTTTGCAGGGTGACTTGGGCCGTGTTTCAGGCAAGCCGGCTTTTACCGATATGTTTTCCAGCAATAAAGCCATCAATGTCTTGGCTGCCGCCAGATTGTTTCTGTTCGGGGCCCGCGATGTGTGGTTTGTAGTGGCCTTGCCGGTGTATCTGGTGGCCAGCCTCAATTGGCCCCAGGCGCAGGTGGGCAGTTTTCTGGCGCTGTGGGTGATTGGTTACGGAATGGTACAGGCCTTGGCTCCACGGCTCACCTCCCGTGGCCAGCGTGTGCCCGGTCGCACTGCTGTTTTGCTATGGGGTAGCTTGCTAGTGGGGGTGCCGCTGTTAATGGCGGTGGGGCTGGGGCAGCAATGGAACCCCGAGCTGGTGTTGATGGCGGGTTTGGCGCTGTTTGGTGTGGTGTTTGCCATTAACTCTTCATTGCACAGCTTTTTGATCGTAAGCTTCGCCCGGGCCGATGGCGCCTCGCTGGATGTAGGCTTCTACTATATGGCCAATGCCGCCGGGCGCCTGTTGGGTACTGTGTTATCCGGTTGGGTTTACCAGCAATACGGGTTTGCCGCCTGTCTCTGGGTATCGGCACTGCTACTGTTAGTGGCGGTATTGATTTCTATCGGCCTTCCTCGCCCCGCAACCCGCTAATCTTGCAAATGCTATGTGTCTGTTCGGACAGGGATTTTGTCCGGTCACTTCCTTTCGTCACAAAAGCTTAACAATCCTGTCACCCAACTTTAACAAAACTCGTCAAGTATAGGCGCCACATGAGCGCTGATGTGGAAAGCAGACAGCCACTTGAAGGTGGCACTTTTTCAGTTAGCCATGCAGGCCTTCATTAAGAAGCGCTTCGAATACATCGGTTACAGAAGATCCTGTGGCTGCGATTTTGACAAACTATCCATTTGGGGAGAGTTGGGACCTATGAACATCAAGACACTGGTAAGCATAAGTGCGTTAGCGGCAGTATTAACTGCCTGTGGCGGCGGCGATATTGAGATCGATGCCCGCAATCAATCCACTACTGATAATTCAGTAGGTGACGGCAGCAACAACGTTACCAACGAAGGCGGCGGCACTGTTAACCCCGGCCCCACCAACCCTTGTGCGTCATATGATGATAGTGGCGTAACTCGCCAGGGTTCTTACGATGCCCCTCACTGTATTTACGGCACCGACTTTGCCAGCCTGAGCAAGCCTTATACCAGCTCAGAAGTTCTGGAATTTGATGACCTGCCCAATGACGGCGTGCATATTTTCAACGACAGCTTGTTGATTGGTCAAAACTACAGCAGCGACGAAGGCTTGGCTGACGCTGGTCTTACCCAGGGTGGCGACGGTTCAACTATTCGCCTGAATGCCGGTGTGACTCTTGCCTTCCGCTCTAGCGATGATTATATGGTTATTAACCGCGGCTCGCAGATATTCGCCTTAGGTACTGCTAATGCGCCCGTTACCATTACTTCTGATAGCGATGCTGTAGACGGCACCGTAGGCCCTGAAGATGTACAGCAGTGGGGCGGTTTGATTATTAATGGTTTCGCCATCACCAACAAGTGCGCCTACACCGGTACTGTTATGGATGGCAATCTGGCCACTAGCGATTGTCACGTGGAAGCTGAAGGTAAAGCCGGTGCCGGTCAAACCCACTACGGCGGCAGCGTTATGGACGACAGTTCAGGCGAGTTGAGATACTTTGTGGTCAAGCATCCGGGAGCTGAAGTGGCTCCGGGTAATGAGCTTAACGGTATTACCTTTAACGGTGTAGGTTCGGGTACTGAAATTAACTACCTGCAAGTTTACGCCACCTACGATGATGGCATTGAGTTTTTTGGCGGTTCTGCCAATGTTAACCACTTTGTCGGTATGTACGTACGTGATGACGCTATCGATCTCGACGAAGGTTACTCCGGTACTATTGACTATGCCTTGGTTATTCAAGGTGAAGGCGATGGCGATCACTGTATCGAATCAGACGGTATTGGCAGCTATGACAGCCTGGATGCTGCTACTCGTGCAGACTTTGTGGCCCGCGGCATTAACACCCGCGCCACTGTTAAAAACCTGACTTGCATTGTGTCTCCTAACGAAATGGGTACGCACGCTGCCGGTCACGGCTGGCGCATTCGCGAAGGTATATTCCTCAACATTGAAAATAGCATTATGACTACTGCCTATATGGCCAGTAGCCCTGCGGATAACTACTGCGTGCGTATTGATTCAAGCGAGAGCTTGCAAGCTTTGCAAGATGGCGAATGGGCCATTGAGCAATCAGTAATCGCCTGTAGCGATCTGAGCACTGGTGCCAACTTGCCCAACGGCACTACTCAGTTGGCCTATTTGGAATCGGCAAATGATGTTATGCAAACCAATGCTGCCGGCGAAGATCCGACTCCTGCCAGCAACAACAACCTGCAGATTCTGGATGGCTTCTACTCGCTGCCCATTGGTGACATGGTGATTAACGGTGGCCCGGTAACAGTAGTGCCCACTGATGGCCGCGCCTTTATCGGTGGCGTAACCGCCGACGATGACTGGACAGCTGGTTGGACTTATGGCCTGCACCCGGAGAATCGTGCCCAGCCACTGTGGTTTGAATAAGCCCTGCCACAATAGCAAGCAACGATTGCCGTAGATCGAAGGGCGCCATACGGCGCCCTTTCTCGGGCCTGCTCACACACATTTAATACAGCCTGTTACGACTAAAAATCAGCCAATCAAGGCGCGAGGAGAGTGGCTTGGTTATTCCAAATGAACGAAAGCTGGCCCCACGAGCGAAGCGAGTGCTTTGGGTCCGAGCAACGCCGAGTGGCGGATTTTTAGCCTCAACCCGAAGGGCTGGAGCCAGTTTTGTCCCCAGCGTTGTTGCCGTTCGCTTATTTGGAACCACCAAACTGCACTCACGGCGCCTAGCTGGAAACAAAACTGGCTTCCAGCAGGTGTATTAAATGTGTGTGAGCAGGCCCTGGCTGACTTTCAACAGATAGGTCGCTTTCAATGAACAGACAATATTTCAACAGCTATAAACCTCTGGCAGGTTTTAGTCTCAGTCTTCTGAGTCTTGCCATCGGCAGCTTCGCGCATGCGCAACAAGACAATGAGATCACAGCCCCGGATCGTCCACGGGTTATGATTGCGCCGCCGGTAATAGAAGAAATGATGGTCACCGGCGGGCGCTTGATGAGCGGTGCTGAAAGCCTGATTGTGGAGCGTCAGGAGCAGGCAGTAGCCACCGATTTTATCGGCGCCGAACAAATGAGCCGCGTGGGTGATTCCAATGTGGCCATTGCCCTGACACGGGTGCCCGGCATCACCCTGGTAGAAAACAAATTCGTGTTTGTGCGTGGCTTGGGTGAGCGTTATTCCAGTACCACATTGAACGGTGCTATGGTGCCTTCACCGGATCTGTCGCGCAACGTGTTACCACTGGATATTATTCCTACCTCTATCGTGGAGTCGCTGGCGATTCAAAAAGTGCCTTCTGCCGATAAACCGGCAGCCTTTGGTGGTGGTAGTGTGGATATTCGCACCTCCAGTATTCCCGACGACTTTGTGTTTTCGATAGAGCTGAGCACCGGCCTTAACACCGAGTCATCCACCATGCTCACCTACAATGGTGGCAGCGATGATCGCTGGGGTGAAGACGACGGCACGCGGGCATTATCGCCAACGATCAGTGATGCGCTGGATAGCTATCGTGGTAACCTCACGGCAAGTCATATTAATCAAATAGAAGGGCTGGGCTCCATTAGCGAGGCGCAGGCAATCAATCGCAACTTGGCATTGGAGCTGAACCGTGATTTGACCACTCGTGAAACATCGGGTGACCCGGATCTGGGTATTGACTTGCAGTTGGGCAATATATTTTATCTTCCTAATGATAT
>DATBNH010000192.1:0-1763 GCA_036554405.1 Cellvibrionaceae bacterium
AATTCCATAGTAGTGCCCTATTTTCGAAGGTTTTTATCGCAGCCCTTCTGTCAGCGGGTAATTGCCTGTAACAGCACGTTTTTTAATCTGCTTGAGGGCAAGTTTATAACTACCCTTAAGATGTGGTTTTAGATATTTAAAGACACCACTGGCCGGCTCTTGTTTTAAAAAGCAAAACAACGCCAGAGCATACACTGATTCACTTTCCGATAGACTGGCCTGACGATTGGCCCTCGGGTTATAACAGCGGCCACAACCACCACGATAAGTATAGGCGGAATTGGTCAGCATTAGCCCAAAGCCGGAAAAGTGCGCAAGCACTTCGGCGGCCTGCTCAAAATATTCCATTCCGCCAGGGGGCGTCAGTTGGCTCTGCCACAGCATGTGCTGTGCACAGGTATGAGCAATAGAGGCCACCAGATCCTGAGGTTTGGCAATTTGGTCCATCACCAAGGGCACTTGCAAGGGAGTAAATTCCCAGCTGGGTATGGCCGGAAACGGGCTTGCAACCGTGGTACTGTCGCTAAAGCGTTGACGAGTATCCAGCCCCAACAGCGGTGGCGATGCGCTATCAATCGCCCGGAAATCGCGCAATTGCCAGGGCCACTGGGCAATGCCCATCAGCGCCGTTACCCTTCCCAGAATATAGCGCGCCATAGGCTCGGGGCCGGTGAGTTTTTCAGGGAAATCTGAGCTATCGGGTCTGACCAAACGTGTGTGCTGCCAAAAAGCGTTGGCGCCAAAGCGGTCTATAGCCCAGAGCGCACATTGGTCAATCCAGTCGGCACTCTGACTGGAAACCAGTTCTTTTTTTAACCAATACAGCATAGTTTGAGAGCCTCAAAGCAAGTATAGCCAGCCTAACAAAAGGGCCGGGTAATAGAAACGCTATTGATCATGCCCCCGTTTAGAAGGCCTGAAGACATCGCCGGTCGCATTGCGCCCGCCGGCAAGTGTTCGGAACCTTTACGCAGTTGTATCGTCACAATTAATGTACACTGATTACTGCGAGCTGAGTCGCCCTACCAAAGGAGAGCAATATGCAAGTACAGGTTAACACCGATCACAATATTGAGGGTCATGAAAAAATGACCACCTGGGTCAGCAGCCACCTGCAAGATAGTTTCAAGCGGTTTGGCGATCATATTACCCGCATAGAGGTTCATCTGAGTGACAAAAACAGCAACAAAAAAGGCGGTGGCGATGATATGCGTTGCCTGATGGAGGCGCGTTTAAGTGGCATGCAACCCATTGCCGTTACCCACGATGCCGACAATCTTGACCAAGCCGTCAACGGCGCCACCCACAAGTTAACCCGTGCTATCGACAGCGTTCGCGGTAAGCTGAACAACCAACACAACCGCAAACGCCCAACCCCACCCGACGACATAACACCCGAAGAAGAGTAAGCCCGCGCCCCTGTGCATAAAACCGCTAAAGGCACCTTTTCTGCACAGGGGCACAAACGTGTTTCCTACATTGCATTAAGACCACTGCTGCATCAACCACAGCAATACCCCATAGCGAGCGCCTTTGCCCACGCCTACCAGAAATAACATAGGTAAAAAACGCACGCGTAATACACCGGCCACCAGGGTTAATGGGTCGCCCACCACCGGTAGCCAGCTGAACAACAAACTCCACACACCATAGCGCCGAAACCGCTCACCTGCACGTTGCAGTTGTGCCTCATTGACGGGAAACCAACGATGTTGACCAAAACGCAACAGCTCTCGCCCCAGCCACCAATTTACACAGGCGCC
>DATBNH010000200.1:0-6714 GCA_036554405.1 Cellvibrionaceae bacterium
GAAAAGCAGCGTTTAAAGGTGGAAAATGCCCATTTCGGTTAAAAATCAACCTAATTGGGCGCTTTCGACATATTTTTACAGGGTAAATCAGCGCAAAGCATTAGTCAGCGTCGATTCAAGCTGGTAGTATTGGCGCCTTAACATTTGCCACGATAATAACTTGGGAGTATGTACGGTGAGTCGTAGAAAGAGAGGCCGTAACTCAGAAGAGAACAGTGATATTGATTTGACGCCCATGCTGGACGTTGTATTTATTATGCTTATCTTCTTTATTGTGACCGCAACCTTTGTCAAAGAGATCGGTCTTGATGTCACTGTGCCGGAGCCTAATGAGGAGCCGCCACCGCCAAATGCCGACCCTAATATTCTGGTGCAGATTACCGCTGATAACCAGATTTGGATGTTTGGCGAAAACGGCATGCGCCGTATCGACAAAGCCGCTGTGCGCTCGAATATCGCCCAAATGCGTTCCACCCTGCCCAAGGCATCGGTAATCATTCAGGCTAATCATAAGGCCCACGCCGGGGTGTATGTGGCGGTAGCCGATGCAGCCCGCGATGCCGATGCGCCCAGTGTAGTGCTGGTTCCCGTTGAGAATAACTGACGTTCAGCCGTTTTGAGTCGCATAAAAAAGGCCACCTTTAAGGTGGCCTTTTTTGTGTCTGTACGCCGGTGGAGCTATTGTTCGATAGCCCCACCGGCATCGCCCCTAGCTTTGCGCGAGTGCTTGACGAACTGAAGCAAGCTTGACGCACACTACAAACACTTCCATGGCGCCTACTACCTCATCAATACTCGGTACCGAGGGTGCGATGCGGATATTGCGATCCTCCGGGTCATCACCGTAGGGGAAGGTAGCACCTGCCGGGGTCAGCTTTACCCCGGCTTCAGCGGCCAGGCGCACAGTTTGTTGGGCACAACCAGGGCGGGTGTCAAAGGAGACGAAATATCCACCCAGCGGTGCTTCCCAGCTCCCCAGGTCATTGTCACCAAAGGCGTTATCCAGCGCACTTAATACGGCGGCAAAGCGCGGCTGCAATAGCGCGGCATGCTTTTGCATATGCGCCATCAACGTTTCGCGGTTGGGTAAAAAGCGCGCGTGACGCAGCTGATTGACCTTATCTGGACCAATAGTACAGGCACTCAAAAACTGCTTGAGCCCGGTGAGGTTGGCTTCACTAGTAGCCATAAACGCCACGCCGGCGCCAGCGTGGGTGATTTTGGAGGTAGAGGCAAACTGCAGCACTGAATTGTCGGTGCTGTATTTGGCGGTGGCATCGAAGATACTCGCCAATGGTGGCGGATTGTCGACCAGATCGTGTACCGCATAGGCGTTATCCCAAAATACCCGGAAATCCCGGTGGGCGATCTGACCAAGTTTAGCGATACGCTCTACGGTATCAGCGGAATAGACCACACCGGTGGGGTTGGAATATTTAGGCACACACCAGAGGCCGCGAATACTGGAATCGCTTTTGATCAGCGCTTCTACCGCGTCCATATCGGGCCCGGTGGCCGTCATGGGCACGGTAATCATAGTAATGCCAAGCTGTTCGCACACGGTGAAGTGACGGTCATAGCCAGGGACCGGACAAATCACCTTGGGTTCGACCACGTTATTCCAGGCGCTGTCGGGGCCGGTTAAGCCAAATTCGTAGGCGGTGAGCATGGTTTGATGCATCAGTGTCAGGCTGCTGTTGCCGCCCACCAGAATATTGGCAGCGGGTACACCCATCAGGTCGGCACCCAGACGCTTGGCTTCAGCTAAACCGTCGAGACCACCGTAATTGCGGGTGTCGGTGCCGTCTTCAGCCTTATAGTTACCGGCGAGAATGCCATCCAGTGCATCGGATAGGTCGAGTTGCTCCGACGAGGGTTTGCCGCGGGTGACATCCAGCTTGAGATTTTTAGCGACAATGGCATTGTACTCATTGCTCAGTTGGCTTTCCCATTGGTGCAGTTGTTCGGGCGTGGCTTGATCCAATTGCAAGGTATCACCTCAATAAAGTTGGTTGTGTAAGGCGCGCGCGGCGCAGGGCGCCATTATAGACACACTTGCGCCAAGATTTAAGCGTTTGCTATGACCGGTGGCACCGGGCAGCCGAGACTGTCGGCGATGGCGCGGAACAATTCGGCCTCACTGATACTGATTTGGCCGTCGTGTTCAATGCAAGCGAGCAGGGCTTTTAACAGCTGTGGTTTTTGTAACGGTTTAATGCGATTAAGTGTATCGAGCGCACTATCGAGCTCGTCGGTAGAGAGCTCACTTAATGGCAACAACGACAGAGTGCCCAAGCGCAGTTGCTCACAAGCATGGGTAAAAGCCTGTTCACATCGTGCAGCATCATGGCTGCCAGCATGGGTGACAAACGAAAGCACTAACTGGCACTGATTGCGCAATTGCCGCAAATGCTTGTCGCCGTGATAGCTTTCGGCTGGACTCAAGTGGTAATGCACAATACGGCGCATTGCCCATTCCATCATGCTCACTTGATTATCGGCTTTCACCAAGGCATTTATAGCATGCAAAAAGCGTTCGATTTGGGGTTTGGATAGCATGTGTAAAGCCGGTAGCGCCAGCTCGATAACGGACAGGCGTTGTTGTTCGGGCAGTTGAAAGGCGCGGCTCATGGCCGCTTTCAGCCCTTGCAATTCTGTGTTGCTGTAATCATTACCCAGTAACTGCAGTTGTTCTTGACGCGCAGTTTTATCTTTATCCAGCAGTAGACCAAACACCAGGCCGCGTGCGGTAAAGGGGTCGTGCGCCAGGTCGCGAATGTCTTCGCCTAGTGATCGCAACAAGGACTGGGCACTGGCGATATGGGTTGGAGACGGCGTGCCTATATGGTCGACTGCAGAGCTGACAGTACTGCCCGCAACCGATGTAGCTGCGCCGCTAAAATGACTGGCAGCCGCTGAGGCATTGCTGGCAACATCTGCAGCGCTGGCACGGTCCGCCGCTAAATAGCCGCCATCCCAATTGGGTTCTATACGGCGGATACGCTCGGGCAGTGGCGGGTGGGTGGCCATCATGGCATTAAATGCAGTGCTCACACCCTGGCCAAAAAACATATGGCTGAATTCGGCGCTGTGCGACGCTTCCAGTTTAGAGCCACCGGTGTATCCACCGATTTTTTTTAAGGCTCCGGCAATGCCGTCTGGATTGCGGGTAAACTGCACGGCTGAGGCATCGGCTAAAAATTCACGCTGCCTGCTGACGGCAGCTTTAATCAGGTTGCCAAAAAAAGTGCCTGCATAGCCGACCACCATCAAGCCGATGCCCAACAGAACAATACCGCCGGCTTTATTATCGCGGCTGGAGCCGATACGCCGATAGGCGGTACTGCGCACAATAAAATGCCCGATCAAGCCAATCAGCAAAATGCCATTGAGAATGGCCACCAGGCGCATATTAAGCCGCATATCGCCGTGAAAAATATGACTGAATTCGTGTGCCACGACCCCTTGCAGTTGATCGCGAGTAAGCTCGTGTATACAGCCACGGGTGACACCGATAACCGCATCTTTGGGGGTGAGGCCTGCGGCAAAGGCATTGATGGCTTGTTCTTCGAGTACATAAACTGGCGGCACACTGGTGCCCGAGGCAATGGCCATTTCTTCAACAATATTGAGAATCTTGCGCTCATCGGCGTCCTGTGTGCCAGTATTAATCAGTCGTCCGCCAAGAGACTCCGCCACGGTACGGCCGCCCCCTTGCAGTTGCAGATATTTAAATACACCGCCGAGCAACACCACCGTCAGCACCACCAGCGTAATACTGCCAAGTGACTGCCAGCTCACCAGTGTGCCGAGGCTTTGCCAAAACCCCAGATTGGCGGTTTGCAAGTGGTAATCGCTGTTGCCGGTTTGCAGGTAGTACATCAAAAAGGCAAACAGTGCGGTGGTTACCAGTATTAACGAGGCCACAGCAAGCCCCAACAACACCACCAGGCGTGTGGTGTTGCGTTTGGCCAGATCTTGCTGCTCGAAAAAATTCATGGCAGAGCCTCAGCGCAGAACCCGCGCTTAAAAAGAAACTTTAGGGGCTTCTTGAATAGCGGCGCTGTCACTGAACTCAAGCAAGGTGGCGTCTTCGCCGTGACCGAACAGGCCGGCAAATACCACAGGTGGAAAGCTTTGCTTGTAGGTGTTATACGTCATTACCGCATCGTTAAATGCCTGGCGGGCAAAAGCGATGCGGTTCTCGGTACTGGTCAGCTCTTCCGATACTTGCTGCATATTGGCCGAGGCTTTGAGATCGGGGTAGGCTTCCATCACCATATTGAGGCGCCCCAGTGCGCCACTTAACAAGCCTTCGGCACCCGCCAGCTCGCCCATGGCTGCGGCACTGCCGGGATTGGCCGAGGCGGCGCTGAGACCGGCCATAGCCTGGTTGCGCGCCTGGGTTACCGCTTCCAGGGTTTCGCGCTCGTGGGTAATATAGGCCTTGGCCGTTTCTACCAGATTGGGAATTAAATCGTAGCGGCGCTTTAATTGCACTTCAATTTGCGCAAAGGAGTTTTTAAAGCGATTGCGTAAATTCACCAGCTGGTTGTAAATACCGATGCCATATATCACCAATGCTGCAAGGATGACCAGAATGACGATGCTTGTAATATCCATAATAAAAGTCCTGTTGTGAATTAATCAATATACTCAAATACCCTGACAACTTTTTGCACGCCACCGGTGTGACGGGCAATATCGGTAACAATTTGCGCTTCTTCGCGGGTAACCAGACCCATTAAGAAGACGGTGTTGTTTTCGGTGATCACCTGAATGCGGCCGCTTTCTATGTCGCGGTTAGTCAGCAACTTGGTGCGTACCTTGGTGGTCAGCCAGCTGTCATTAGCACTGGCCAGCAGCGATATGGGTGTTTGTACCTGTAACTCGTTATGAACCTGGCGCACGCTGGAGATTTTCTGTGCGGTATCGCCCGCCAGTTGCCGCAATTGCTGAGTGGGAACCTGCCCAACTAACAACACTACGGCATTGTAACTGTGCACTCTGATGCTGGCGTCGCCGAGCTCCGGGTGGGCTTTGTTAATATTAACAGCGGCGATGGTTTCAATTTGTCGGTCGTCAATTTTAACGCCCAGAGTGCGCTTGCCCGGATCCACCTCAATAGGTTCGCTGGTAGTGGCGCCTATAATGCTGGTGCAACTGGCCACCAGCAGGCACAGTGCGGCAACGGCCAGGCGATAGCGGTAATAAAGCAGCATTATTGATGCCCCCCGAATAATTGCTGTTCAATCAAATCACACACACAGAAAACGATCAACAAATGTAATTCATGAATGCGCGCTAAGGCTGAATCGGGTGCCTTCAGTTCAATATCGGCACTGTCGAGTAAAGCCGCGATATCATCACTGTCGCGTCCGGTGAGTGCCACCACCTGCATATTGCGGTCGTGGGCTGCACTGATCGCTTGCAACATATTACCGCTGCTGCCAGTGGCGTTTATCAACACCAGCACATCGCCCGGTTGGCCCAGTGCGCGAATCTGTTTGGCGTATATTTCGTTGGCGTTAAAGTCGCTGGCAATGGCGGAGCCGATTATCTGGTCGGCGCCGATATTGATGGCGGGCAGGCTGGGTCGCTCGTTTTCAAAGCGATTGAGCAGCGAGGAGGTCAATATTTGTGCCTGAGCGGCACTGATGCCATTGCCACAGGTGATTACCTTGTAACCGTTTAACAGTGCCGTTACCAAAAGCTCGCTGCTGTTAGCGATCAGCGGAGCCAGGTATTCGCCGGCCTGCATTTTGGTTTCAATGCTCTGGTGAAAAAGGGTGATAACCCGCTGTTCCATAATCGTCTCTAATCAATAAGCGCCAGTGGCTTAGTCAGACAGCATCAAAGGCACTTTTTATCCACTCGGGCGCGGCCTGTGGTTCTAGTGATGACAATGCTATCACATCAAAGCGACAGGCGAGCCGAGCATTGGGGTCGTGCTGCTGTAAATAGGCTTCGGCAGCGCGAATAATTTTTTGCTGTTTGCTACGGGTAATGCTTTCGCTGGCAGAGCTGAAGTTGCGATGCTGACGCAGGCGCACCTCAATAAATACGCGCACATCACCGTCAAGCATAATCAGGTCTATTTCGCCCACCCGGTGGCGGTAATTACGCGCTTCTGTCACCAGTCCCTGGTGTTTGAGAAAAGCCTCTGCCAATTGCTCCCCCTGCTGGCCAGTGTTGGCAGCGGTGTCTTTTTGCCACAGATCTCTAAATTTCATGATTAGTCGTTAGGCTGATCGATAATGGCCGGCAATAGCTCAACGTTGTTGCCAGTGAATCTGGCCCAAATCAACTCGCGCTTTACCTGCCCCTGAGCATTTAGAGACAGGTTGCCGGTGGCGCCAAACAGTCGCGCCCGACCGAGCCGGTGCAGTTGTGGCAACCGAGGGTATAAATGATAGGCATCAACGCCCATGGCCTGCAGTGGAATAAAAGCGATCGGCACCTGGCTATGCTGGCTTAGCAGTTGTTTTTCCGGGCGAGTGTGGTCGAATTGCCAGGGCAGAGTATTAAAGCGGATACCATTGAGATCGCTGTCGGTGGTGCTGATCTGGCCGGTATAAATTTGACTGGTGGCGTATACCGGCACATCTCCCGCGTAGTGGAAGGCCAACGTCGGCTTGATTTGACGAGCCTCGGCGGGGGTGGCGATGAGAAAAATCATATCCACATCCTGGCGGCGGCGTGGTTCAAATTCGG
>DATBNH010000206.1:0-2763 GCA_036554405.1 Cellvibrionaceae bacterium
TCGCGCTCTTTTTCACTCAGGCCAAGTACGTCCTGTAAAACCTGATCGGTATAGGCGCCCACATGAGTGCCGGGCCAGTCGGTACGGCCGGGGGAGTCGTTAAGGCGCGGCATCAATGCGGGAATATCCAGCGGTTTGCCATCTATTTCTACCCGCTCAAACAAACCGCGCGCCTGAAAGTGCTCGTCGGCAAACATATCGGCCACATTATAAATGGGGCCTGCAGGCACTCGTGCTGCCTCCAGCCGCGTTAAAATTTCATCGCGGGGCAAGCTCGCGCACCAGTCGGCCAAGGCCTTGTCGATTTCGCGCTCATGCTCAACGCGCCCGGCGTTATTTTGCATGCGCGGGTCATGGGCCATCTCGGCGTGCCCGGCCTCGGTCATCAACCGCTGAAAAATCGAATCGCCATTGCCGCCAATGACCACGTATTTATCATCAAAGGTGCGGTAGGTGTTGGTGGGCACTATGCCGGTGACGGTAGAGCCCGATGGCTCGCGGACAACCCCTGCACCCGAATACTCCGGCACCACCGCTTCCATTAAGTTAAACATGGCTTCATAGAGCGCTACATCTACCACCTGGCCTTCGCCATTACCTCGCTCGCGGCCCAGCAGTGCCAGGACAATACCCAACGCCGCGTGAATTCCGGCAATGGTGTCGCCAATACTGAGGTTAGGCCGCACCGGTGCCTCGCCCGGCTGACCATTAACGTAGCGAAAACCGCTGATACCTTCGCACACAGAGGCAAAACCGGGTTTATTGGCATAGGGGCCGGTTTGGCCGAAGCCGGAAATGCGCGCATACACCAGCGCCGGATTGCTGGCCTTGATATCGGCAGGCCCCAGGCCCCAGGATTCCATCACCCCAGGGCGAAAGTTTTCGATAATCACATCGGCGCTATCGGCCAGCCGCCGCGCCAGTGCCTGGCCTTCGGCCTGTTTTAAATCCAGCGTCACGCTTTTTTTATTGCGCCCCAGGCTGCGCCACCAGAGCGACGTGCCATCTTCTACCACCCGCCAGTTGCGAATCGGATCGCCCTTGCCCGGCGACTCTATTTTAATGACCTCGGCACCAAAATAGCCGAGTAAGCAGCCACAAAAAGGCCCGGCCAGTAATTGGCCAAATTCAATTACGCGAATACCGTCGAGGGGACGGGCAGGATTAGACATTATTATTTTCCTTGTGGCCTAGTGAGCGTTAAAGGTGCAGTTCAAGGCGCCAAGCGTTCAATCTGCCATTGCCCAGCATCGGTTTTTTGATAGCGGAAGCAGTCGTGCAAACGGTGTGCCCCACCCTGCCAGAATTCCACTTCGTGGGGGACAACCCGGTACCCGCCCCAGTTATCCGGCAGGGGAACCTCGCCTTCACCAAAGCGATTGGCAGCATCATTAAAGCGGCTCAGTAACGCCTGGCGCGAGCCAATAACCGTGCTTTGATCGGATGCCCAGGCGGCCAGCTGGCTCTCGCGAGGGCGCGAGGCAAAGTAGGTTTGAGCGCTGTCGCGGCTTAATGGCTCCACCTGCCCGCACACCTTTACCTGCCGCTCCAGCGCATGCCACGGAAACAGCAAGCTGGCGCGGGGGTTAACTGCCAGCTCCCGGCCCTTGCGGCTGGTAGTGTTGGTATAAAACACAAAACCGCTGTCATCCAGTTGCTTAAGCAACACAATACGCTGGGAGGGTTGGCCCTGGGCATCCACCGTGGCCAGCACCATGGCAGTAGGGTCGCACACATCGGCGGCCATCACTTGCTCAAACCAGGCGTTAAACTGGCTAACAGGGTCGGCGGTCAAATCATCACGGCGCAATCCGCCCCGTAGATACTCGCGGCGTAAATCTTCCAGCTTAGGTGTCATAATGGCCTCTCTGATCGCGACATTCAGCTGCATTATACGACCAATGAGCCCTGCCATCTCACCGGCCATAAAAAAAGGCGCCCGAAGGCGCCAATAATAACGAGGAGTTCAACAATGAAACAATACACCTTTTGCCATGGCAGCTTTAGCTCTTGCGCTGTCGATGTCAGCACAGGTAGATAAAAACCGCCATCTACAGGTAAGCATAGCCCAAAGTACAAAGATGGGCTAAATTAATTGTTTTTATTCAATCAATAGTCAACGTAGCCATGAAACTCTTGACCGATTACCCGCTCCAACTGCCCAACATTGCCCAAATTTCATAATTACCACTACACTCAATACATTAGCGTCCGTATAATTGACGTTTAATTCAACTTTTCCACAAGGTCTCTATGGCAAGTCAACAAGCGATAACAGGTGTGCTACTAGCCGGTGGCTTGGCCCGACGCATGGGCGGCGGCGATAAGTGCCTGCTGCCTCTGGGCGACAAAACCCTGCTTACTCGCAGCATTGAGCGCGCCAGTGGCCAGGTTGATAAATTGCTGTTGAGCGCCAATGGTAATGCCCTGCGCTTTGCTCGCACCAAGCTCACCGTAGTACCCGATATTCACGCCGATTTTCCGGGCCCCATGGCCGGTATTCACGCGGCCATGAGCTGGATGGTCCGCGAGCGCCCCGAGTGTGAATGGCTGGCCAGCTTCGCCTGCGATACGCCGTTTTTCCCGCGAGATATGGTGGCGCGCCTGCATACGGCAATAGAGGTCGATAAGCCCATTGTGGTGGCCACTGCTGACGGTCGTATACAGCCTGTATTTGCCCTTTGGCACCGGGACTTGCTACCGGCTCTCGATGCCACTCTCGCCAGCGGCAATATTCCCTGGTTGCAGCACTGGATTGCCGAG
>DATBNH010000219.1:0-4295 GCA_036554405.1 Cellvibrionaceae bacterium
GATGCCGGTTTTAGCGGCAGTTTGGTAGTGGCCGAATTCAACAGCTTGGCCGATGCCCGCCGTTGGGCCGATGAAGATCCTTATGTAGCGGCAGGTGTCTACGCAAAGGTCACCGTCAAACCTTTTAAAAAAGTACTGCCGTGATCTGGTTGACACGAACGCCAAGTGCTTTAGGGTAAACTCCTTGGCAGTTTTTGATCTTCTGACTACAGGATTTCCACGTGAATACAACAAAAGCCCTACTGCGACCCCTGACCTCCCTGCTGGCTCTTGTCACTGTGCTACTTGCAGCCGATCTGCACGCCGCCGATCGCTATGTTTCCGATGAACTGCTGGTGCCGCTGCGCGCCGGCATGGGTGGCAACTACCGAATTGTTCACCGCGGACTGACCAGCGGTACCAAACTGGAACTGCTGGAAGAGGCCGAAGACGACAGCGGCAACCCCTGGGCCATGGTACGCACTGAACAGGGACTTGAAGGCTGGATTCGCGCCCAGTATTTACTGGCAGAGCCCACCGCCGCACGCAAATTGGAGACGTTGACCCGACGCATGAGCCAACTGGATGGCGACCAGAGCCAGCTGCTGGACAATAATGAGCAGTTGGAAACGGCCAATGCCGAACTCACTCAACAATTGGCCGAGTTGCAACAAGCGCATGAAGAGCTGATTGCAGAGCACACCAGCCTTCGGCAACTATCTGCCAACGCGGTTACCCTGAATGAACAATACAAACAGCTCAACGAAAATTATCAGCTGTTGCAAACCCGTGCCGAAGTACTGACAACTGAAAATGAGCGACTGGCCAGCTCCCAGCGCTTTCGCGAGTGGATTTTTGGTGCGGTTTTGTTATTTTGCGGTGTTATTCTGTCATTAATTTTACAATCTCTCGGCAAACGTAAACGCCAGTCCGAGTGGCGCTAAAGGAAACATCCATGAAGGGTAATTGTATGTTAGTCAACCTTGGTAAATCTTGTCTGTTGGGGCTGCTATTAATGGCAACCAGTTTGTCCGCGAGTGAAAATAAAGACGAGCGTTTTGTCACCTTTAAAACCGACCTCGGCACAATGATTATTGAGCTTTACCCTGAGCAGGCACCGATAACCGTTGCCAATTTTCTTCACTATGTGGACACCGGTTTTTACGATGGTACAATTTTTCATCGAGTGATCCCGGGTTTTGTCGTTCAAGGTGGTGGCCTGACCTTTGATTTTAATCGCAAGGAAACCGCAGCCCCTATTAAAAACGAGTCGGACAACGGCTTGAAGAATTTATATCTGACGCTGTCCATGGCGCGCACTGGTCGTGTTGACAGTGCCACCAGCCAGTTTTTTATCAACCTCACACACAATGAGTCCCTCGATGGCAGTGTTGAAAAACCCGGCTATGCTGTTTTTGGCAAAGTTATTGAAGGAGCCGAGGTAGTCGATAAAATCGTCGCCGAACCACGCGGCGCCTTTCGCGCCTTTGCCGACGCCCCCGACGCGGCCGTGCGCATACTAAAGGCCCAACGCGGTAAGCATAGGCCGGCACCAGCTACATCCAGGCTAAAGGAGATGATTGCCGAGTGAGCACCGCCCTGAGTGTTAACCTCAATAAAATTGCCCTGCTGCGTAACTCTCGCGAGGGCAACTACCCCAATGTATTAACCTTTGCCCAACTGTGCATTGATGCCGGCGTGCAAGGATTGACCGTACACCCGAGGCCCGACCAGCGGCATATTCGCCCGGATGATGCGCGTCAGCTTAGCGCTCTGTTGCAGGGTTACCCAGCGCTGGAATTTAATATGGAAGGCAACCCGCTGGCACCGGCCAGCGTCAACTACCCGGGTTTTATGACGCTGGTAAAAGACCTGATTCCTCAGCAGTGCACGCTGGTGCCCGATAGCGACCAACAACTTACCTCCGATCACGGTTTTGACCTGTTCACATCGGGCAAGACGCTACAGCCGCTAATTACCGAGCTCAAAGCCTTGGGCATCCGCGTCAGCCTGTTTATGGACCCGGATATCGATCAAATCACCCAGGCCAAAGCCATTGGCGCAGACCGCATTGAACTTTATACCGGCCCCTATGCCGAAGCCTTAAGCCAAGATCCGGATCAGGCTATGGCTTTAATCGCCCCCTACAGGTTAGCGGCCGAACACGCCCGTAGCCTTGGTCTCGGTGTCAATGCCGGGCATGATCTCAACTTGCACAACCTGCCTCTATTGCTTAAAGCGGCAGCAATTGATGAAGTGTCCATCGGCCATGCGCTAACAGTAGACGCGTTGCACATGGGCTTCACTAACGCCCTTGCCGCCTATCTAGATTGCTGCCAATAACCTTTAAGCTGGACTACACTTAGACTGTTTCTGATCCAAAATTGATGTACCTTGTAAAGGAGAAGTATATGCATTCAATTCTTGTACGCGATCACATGCAAACAGCGCCCCTGGCATTCCACGCTGATACCAACCTGTTGCAGGTGGTCAATCAATTATTGGCGGTGAAGGCCACCGGCGCACCCGTTATCGATGCCGACAAGCGCGTAATCGGATTTATCTCCGAGCAGGATTGTATTAAAGAAATACTGCAAGGCGCCTTTTACTGTGAGGATCCACCGGTAGTGTCCACAGTCATGTCCACCGAAGTCTTAAGCTTTGCACCAGATGCCAGTATTGTTGAAGTCGCGCAAATCATGATCAACAAACGTCCGAAAAATTATCCGGTGGTTAGCGATGGCAAACTGGTAGGACTGATTACTCGCCAGGATGTGCTGGGCGCGCTGCTGGAAAATGACGAGGACTGCTACCTGCGGCACGGCTAACAGCACGTTTATGCTATGCTTCGCGCTTTAGTTTCGGAATCACAGTCATGAACCAGTCCGATAGCGATGCCTATCTCGCCAAAAAACACTTTTTTAATCGACTGCTGACGGTTTATGGTCGCAAGCCGGTACTGGAAGCCCTGCAACAACCAGGTGTTGAACCCTACCGGCTGCATTTGGCCGAGAGCAACAAATCTGCTCCTATTATTGATGATATTCGCACTTTGGCACAAAAGCGCGGTGCCGAGATCTGTTATCACAATCGTCAGGCGCTATCGCGTATTTCCAAAAATGCCAAACAGGATCAGGGCGTTGCCGTGGATCTGGTTTGTAGTGGGCTGCAAACACTGGATAGCTTCTTACAGAACAACAGGCACAAGCCTTATACCCTCCTCGCCCTCGACGGCATTACCAACCCGCAAAACCTGGGGATGATTATCCGCTCGGCAACCGCCGGTAATATTGATGGCATTATCCTGCCCAGTAAGGGTAGCGCCAGTATTGATCCGCTGGTTATCAAGGCCAGTGCCGGCACGGTGTTTCGGGCAACTTTATTACGTACAGAGCAAGCCATGGCCAAGTCCCTGCAGCATTGCCGCGACCAGGGTGCCGACATCTGCGGCCTATCCTCTCATGCAGCCCGCACCCTCAAACAGTTTTCTACCCAAGGCGCTTGCGTATTTGTGCTGGGCAATGAAACCGATGGCATTTCTAAAGAGGTGGAAAACATTTGCAACCTCTGGGTTAAAATCCCCATGAACAACGGCGTAGAATCACTGAATGTAGCGGTTACCGCAGCGCTGATTGCGTTTCGTTAACGAGCCGTAAAATCCACCAGGGTTGCCAGAGAGATTGAGATACGCAGAAACAACCTATTATTGGTAATCGGGATGCTCTTCCCAGGCACTGCAGTTAGCAGGCTCTGCCAAAGGATCAGACCAAAATGCACGCATTATATTCTGTCCACATACACTACTATAAGCGACCCCATGCCCAATTTCTCTTAGTACTCGGTGCCTACCCGCCGTCAATGTGTCCGCCACCATACGCCCCCACATTGGCGGCGTTACCGGATCCAGCTCACCGGAAAGCAGCAGTGTGGGCACATCGGAATACACTGGCATTCGAAAATCATTGCCAGCTCTCAAGCCTGGAACCTTTGGGCACGTATCGTATTTAGCCCATTCGCTGTACATATCCGCAAGCAGAGGAACTTGCTGGATTGCGTTGTGCAAATCAATCTCTGAATAATGGCCGCTATCATGGCAATCGACCATAAAGAAAACCACGTCGCTAAAGCTGGTATCCAGAATCCAATCCACATGGTAACTGGCAAAAACTTCTACGCGATCAGTAATATTACCAGCATACAAATCATCAATTAACTGCGGCACTTGTATCGCCAAGTCCCAACTGTACATTCCCGATATAATCATATTATAAAAATTTATATCGTTGATGACAAAATCAAGATTGCCTCCTTCGGCT
>DATBNH010000232.1:0-8907 GCA_036554405.1 Cellvibrionaceae bacterium
CCCGCCGGCACCGCCGCTAATTTTATCCTCGCCGTGCTATTTTTCTGGGTCATCTTACTGAGTGCTGGTGAGCGTGGTTTGGCACCCATTGTCGGTCATGTGGAGCCTGGCTCTGTGGCGGCGGCGGCGAATCTTGAGCGGGGGCAAGAAATACTCTCCGTGGACGGCGTAGCCACGCGTTCATGGCAAGATGTACAGAAACAGTTACTGCGACGCTTAGGTGAGAGCGGCACTTTGCACTTTACCGTACAATACCCGGATTCAAACTTTCGCTACCAGTCGGAAGTTGAGTTGGATGGCTGGTTGCGCGGTGCGGCTGACCCCATGCCGCTACCCGGCCTTGGGGTCAGACCCTTTATTCCCGAAGCCCCGGCCATTGCTGCCAGCGTTATTGCCGGTAGTCCGGCAGAGCGAGCTGGGCTACAAGCGGGCGATTTGATTGTGGCTGTGGATGGTCAGCCAGTGACAAGTGCCACTTACTGGATAGATTATGTGCGTGAACGGCCTGGGCGAAGCCTGGATGTGACTGTGGAGCGCAACGGCCAGATGGTTAATTTACCCATGACGCCCGAGTTGGTGGTGGAAGCCGGTGAAACTTTTGGCCGGGTGGGTATGGCTGTAGCCCCCGCCGAGTGGCCCGAAGGCATGATACGGGTGCGTGAGTACTCTCTGATTGGCGCTTTTGTCGCCGGTGTGGATAAAACCTGGGAAACTTCGGCCTTTGTCCTGTTGTCAGTCAAGAAGCTGATTTTTGGAGAAATATCCACAAAGAACTTGAGTGGTGCTATCACCATTGCTAAGGTTGCCGGCGCTGAAGCTGAGAATGGCTGGCTTAGCTTTCTGGCGTTCCTGGCCTTGCTGAGTGTTTCCCTGGGTGTGTTTAATCTGCTGCCCATCCCGGTGCTGGATGGCGGTCATCTTATGTATTATCTGACCGAGGTTATCAGCGGACGGCCAGTGTCAGAAAAGGTGCAATTGGTGGGGTATCAGGTGGGTTTGTTTATGGTGATTGGCCTGACCGTACTTGCCCTCTACAACGACATAATGAAGCTTTAAATTGGCACCGGTTCAGCACGCGGTACTGTACCGGATGAATATAGATATTTTTTACTGCTCACTACAAATAGAAAGATTTATATGAGACAAGTGTTCGCACGACTGTTTGCCCTGCTGGTAGTTACTTGCCTTACTCTGCCCGTATATGCTGATACATTCCGGGTTGATGATATTCGCGTTGAAGGTTTACAGCGTGTTTCTGCGGGAACCGTGTTTGCCGCATTGCCCGTGCGGGTAGGGGATACCCTGACACCCACAGATATTCAAAATGCCACGCGTGAATTATTTCGTGTGGGCTTGTTCACCGATGTGTCTATCGGGCGCGATGGCGATGTGTTGGTGCTGATTATTAAAGAGCGCCCAGCGATCAATGAAATTGAGCTTGAAGGCAATAAAGTCATCAAGTCTGAGCAGCTGCTGGAAAGTCTCACTGAGAATGGTTTATCTGAGGGGCAGATATACCAAAGCGCAACGTTGAATGCTATTAGCCAGGCGCTGGAGCGTGAATATGTTGGCCAAGGGCGATACGGCGCCTCCGTTGATATTGAAATTGAGGAATTACCGCGCAATCAGGTTAAGGTGAAAATTAATATTGATGAGGGCAAAGTCGCGCGCATCAAGAAAATCAATATCATAGGCAATGATGCTTTTGATAATGAAACCTTGCTGGATTTATTTGAATTAAGTACTACGGGCTGGTTTTCCTGGATCTCTGGTAATGATAAGTATAATCGACAAAAACTCACCGGTGATATTGAAAAGGTAGAATCCTATTATCTTGACCGAGGTTATTTAGCTTTCGCTATCACCTCTACACAAGTATCTCTGAGCCCTGATAAAACCCGTGTATTCATAACGCTGAATGTCTCCGAGGGTGATGTGTATGAGGTGAGTGAAGTTGACTTGGCTGGTGACCCGGCTATTTCTGAAGACTTGATTCGGCGTATGATCCTGGTACGCGAGGGGCAGACATTTTCACAGGCCCTAATGACGGCATCATCTGAGTATATTACTGCCCGACTGGGTAACGAAGGTTATACTTTTGCCGAAGTTGAGGGTATTCCTGAGCGCAATGATGAAGATAAAACGGTTAAAATCACTTTCTTTATCGATCCCGGGCAGCGTGCCTATGTAAGACGCATTAATTTCCGTGGCAATACCACCACGCAAGATCATGTGTTGCGCCGAGAAATGCGTCAGATGGAAGGTGGCTCGGCCGCCAATTCGCAAATCGAGCACTCTAAAGTCCGTTTGGAGCGAACCGGTTTTTTCAAAGAGGTGACTGTTGATACCGTTGAAGTGCCTGGCGTACCGGATCAGGTGGATGTTGATTTTACAGTTGAAGAACAGCCTACTGGTAGCCTGGGTTTGCAGATTGGTTATGCGCAGTTTTCAGGGCTAATGCTCTCGGGTAATATTTCGCAGCAAAACTGGTTTGGCACCGGTAAGCAAGTAGGCATCTCTGCGAGTAATAATCGTTACCAAACAGCGTATAATTTTAATTATAATGATCCTTATTTTACCGATGACGGTGTTAGTCGCGGGTTTAGCTTGTACTATCAGAGCAGTGATTACGCGCGTCTTAATGTTGCCGGTTATAGCACGGATATCATGGGTGGTAAGGTCAGCTTTGGTTATCCTATTTCTGACGTCGAACGTCTGAGCTTTGATGTGGGCTTTCGTAATTTGACCGTTAAGCCGAGCCAGTTTTCCCCGCGGGAAATTATAACTACACCCCTATATCCAGAGACTGACCAATATATTACGCAAAGCGACTACCTGGCTTTGCTTGAGCGGGCCTCGGAGGGTAAAGATTTTCCAATTGGAACACTGGAGTATTTGCCCGTTACTGAAGATGTTCGCGGCGAGCCTGGGTTTCTGGATGAGCATGGCAGGGAGTTCCATGATTTTGTCGCCAATGCCGCTTGGGGCAAATCTACATTAAATAGAGGTATACTGCCAACCCGCGGCTCATCGCAACGATTGGGCGTCGAGTTGGCGCTACCCGGTGGTGACCTTGAATACTACAAAGTGAGTTATGATGCTCAGGTTTTTCAACCGCTTACTCGCAGCCTGACACTGCGCTTGCGTACCAAGCTGGGGTGGGCCGATTCATACGGAACCACCGAGGAGCTGCCATTTTTTGAACATTACTATGCCGGTGGTTTTGGTTCGGTACGTGGATTTGAGCGTAATACTTTGGGGCCTCGTGCCACGCCGCCCGAGTCACGTTACAGCCAGTTTACAGTGTGGGATGATAAAAACGGAGATGGTAGCATTGATAATTCCGAAACCTCAGGTTTCGTCAATATATTGTGTGAGGATCCGATGTTGGGTGGTTACGGCGGTGCTACAACGTGCCGTCCCGGCGAGTTGATGACCAACCGCACCCAGCAAGTTACTGAGAGAACCCGTTCTTTTGGTGGCAATCTTTTGGTAGAGGCGAGCATGGAAATCATTTTTCCTCTGCCCTTTATTGAAGATCAGCGCATGTTTCAAACGGCGTTTTTTATTGATGCCGGCAATGTCTTTGATACCAGCTGTAGTTCTACGCAGTTTAACTGTTATGATTTTTCAGCAGAAAAACTTTCCATTGCTGCAGGTATTGGTTTGACGTGGATTTCGGCCTTCGGTCCGATGACATTTAGCGTCTCTAAAGCGCTTCAGCAAAACGAGTACGATGAAGACGATGGCGGTTTCTCGTTTACGCTGGGGCAAACATTTTAATGCTCAAGAGCAAATAAACTTTTTAATATAAGAGGGTATGTTCGTGAATAATATCAAAAGTTGGTTGTTTGGTGCGTCTTTGCTGGTGTTGTCTGGATTTGCAGTGGCGGAAAAGATTGCAGTGTTAGATATGCAGAGCGCTATGATGGGAACTGATGTGGCGAAGCAAAGGATTGAAGCTTTACAGAAAAATCCTGAGTTTGTGGCTTTGCGTGCTCGTCTTGAAAGTCTGGTGGCCGATATAACCGCTCTGCAGCAAACGGCTGAAAAAGATGGTATGACCTGGTCGGAAGAGCAGCTGGCTGAACACCGCAAGAAAATTGAGTACCTGCGCGCTGACTATGAGCTGGCTGGCAATAAACTGCAATCTGAGCAGCAACAGGTTTTACAGCGTGTACAACAACAGCTTTCGCCAAAAATTGCTCCGGTACTGGATCAGCTAATTAAAGACGAAAAAATTGGCCTGATAATAAATGCCCAGTCAGTATTCCATGCCAGTGGGGAATATGACATTACCGCTAAGGTGGCTGAAGGGCTGAATAAAGCTAACTAAACGACAGGTTGTTGCGTGACGCAATTAACGCTTCAGGAAATTGCTGAGTATTTGTCAGCAGTAATAGACGGTGATGCCGGTTTAATAATAACCGGCATTGCTGGTTTAAACAGCGCCAAATCTGAGCACATCAGTTTTTTGGCGAATCCTGCTTACCTGGATTTATTAGGCTCAACAGAAGCCGGTGCTGTCATTCTGACAAAAGAGCATGCAGAAGGTTGCTCTCGGCCTACACTGATTGTCGATGAACCTTATTTGGCATATGCGAAACTGTCGCGGCTGTTCGATCCAGCGCTGACTGAGGTCAATCGCGGCGTTCACCCGAGTGCTGTGATTGCCGATAGTGTTGTGCTGGGGAAAAACATATTGGTTGGCCCGCATGTGACTATTGCTGAAAATGTGACTATTGCCGACGGTGTTAGTATTGGCCCCGGCTCCAGTATTGGTGCTCGTACGAGCATTGGTGCCAATACACGAATAGCTGCCAATGTATCTATCTACCATGATGTTTTTATTGGTGAGAGCTGTATTTTTCACAGCGGCTGTGTTGTAGGGTCTGATGGTTTTGGCTTTGCGCCTGATAAAATTAATGGCGGCTGGTGTAAAATTCATCAGTTGGGTTCGGTGAATATTGGTAACAAGGTTGAGGTGGGGGCCTGTACCGCGATTGATCGCGGCGCTCTGGGTAGTACCGAATTGCACGATGGCGTTATTATTGATAATCAGGTACACATTGCTCACAATTGCATAATTGGTGAAAATACCGCCATTGCCGCTAACTGTGCCATTGCCGGGAGTACTAGAATTGGGCGAAATTGCACCTTGGCTGGTGCTGTTGGCGTGACCGGGCATATAGAAATCGCCGATAACACACATTTCAGCGGCATGAGTATGGTTACCAAGTCGCTATCAGAATCGGGTAGTTATTCATCGGGTACCGGCATATTACCAACCCGAGAATGGCGTAAAAATGCCGTGCGCTTCAGTCAACTTAATGATTTGGCAGCAAGGGTGAAGGCTCTTGAGAAGGTGCTAAAGGAACATGAGAAAAAATAGCCAACATGGCTTTTCACGAAAAGGCGCGCTGCGCGAACAGGCACGAAAATGATGGATGTAAATGAAATAAGAGAATACCTTCCGCATCGCTATCCCTTTCTCTTGGTAGATAGGGTCATTGAATTGGTAGAAGGTGAATCGATAATTGCCTATAAAAACATCACGGTGAATGAAGATGTTTTTAACGGTCACTTTCCCGACTTTCCAGTGTTTCCAGGGGTGTTAATTTTGGAGGCAATGGCTCAGGCGTCGGGTGTCCTCGGCTTTAAAACCATGGGTAAAAAGCCTGAAGACGGCTCCATCTACTTGTTTGCCGCCGTAGATGATGTGCGTTTCAAACGTCAGGTTATCCCCGGCGACCGTTTACAGCTTGAGTCGAGAGTGGTCTCGGTTAAGCGTGGCATTTGGAAGTTTGCCTGTAAGGCTACTGTCGATGGCGAGCTGGCCGCTGCTGCCACTATTATGTGCGCTGATCGCAAAGTAAAATAACTGAAATTGTGAGACACCGCCTTGATTGATAAGCAGGCTATAATTCACCCGCAGGCGAAAGTGGCCGATGATGTGGATATTGGTCCTTGGACTACGATCGGCCCGGATGTAGAAATCGGGCCGGGGTGCGTTATCGCCTCTCATGTGGTTATCAAGGGTCCGACAGTTATTGGCACCAATAATCGAATATATCAATTTTCTTCTGTGGGTGAAGATACTCCAGATTTAAAATATAAAGGTGAGCCTACACGCTTGGTGATTGGCGATAATAATATTATCCGCGAAGGCGTCACTATTCATCGAGGTACAGTTCAAGATCGTGGAGAAACCACTATTGGTAACCATAATTTAATTATGGCGTACGTTCATATTGGCCACGACAGTGTATTGGGCGATCATTGTATATTAGTTAACAATACCGCTTTGGCAGGACATGTGAATATCGGTGACTGGGCAATTTTAAGCGGTTTCACGTTGGTGCATCAGTTTTGCAATATTGGGGCTCACAGTTTTACTGGCATGGGCAGCGCTGTGGGCAAAGATGTGCCAGCTTTTATAATGGTCAATGGCAGTCCGGCAGCCGCCAAAAGTGTTAACTCTGAGGGGTTGCGCCGGCGCGGGTTTAGTAAAGAGGAAGTGGCGGCCATTACGCGGGCTTTTAAAATAGTTTATCGCCGTGGCTTGACCATAGACGAAGCACTTATGCAGTTGGAGTCGTTACTGGTTGAGACGCCTTGTCTTAAAGAATTGATCGATTCACTGAAAAGCTCTAAACGCGGTATCGTTCGTTAATTAGTGCCCATCCAGAAACAGAGTCGTAGCAAGAGCGCAGTAAATCGCAGTATATAGCGGTTTCATAGGCACTAACAGATTGCGCTTGTAGCCCGCGTCATATGTTGCGTTTAAATCACTTGATAAATAGTGTGGCGGGGGAGTTGTGACGACGAAAATTAAAATCGGTATTGTTGCCGGTGAGGCCTCCGGTGATATTCTGGGTGCCGCTCTGATAAAGTCTTTGAAACATCGCCTGCCGCACGTGGAGTTCAGTGGTATTGGTGGGCCAAGGATGTTGGCTGAAGGCTTTCACTCTTACTTCCCTCAAGATCGATTGGCGGTCATGGGCTTGGTTGAGCCACTAAAGCGTTTGCCCGAGTTGTTGCGCATTCGTCGTTTCCTAATCGAACACTTCAGTGATAACCCGCCTGCACTTTTCATTGGTATTGACTCACCTGATTTTAATTTAACACTGGAAGAAAAACTTAAAGCGACCGGTATTACCACCGCTCATTATGTTAGCCCTTCGGTTTGGGCGTGGCGCCAGGGGCGTATAAAAAAAATAAAGCGTGCGGTAGATTTAATGTTGGCCTTATTGCCCTTTGAGTCAGAGTTTTATCGAAAGCACGATGTGCCGGTACAGTTTATTGGCCATCACCTGGCCGATGAAATTCCGCTAGAGTCCGATCAGCAGCAAGCGCGCAGCTCGTTACAGCTTGCGGAGAATGACGAAATCATCGCACTGCTGCCGGGTAGCCGCCAGAGCGAGGTGGACAGGCTCGGCCCCATTTTTTTTGCCGCTGCCAGGCTGTGTCTGGCACGGCGGCCCGAGCTGAAGTTTGTGGTAGCGGCAGCTAATGCCGAGCGATATCGTCAAATATATCAACAGCTGTCAGCATTTACCGATCTTCCTATTCAACTGGTTCAGGGTAAGTCACAACAAGTAATGATGGCTGCAGATGCAGTGATTTTGGCTTCGGGTACTACTGCGCTTGAGGCTATGCTGCTTAAAAAACCCATGGTAGTGAGCTATAAGGCGGCATGGCTAACCTTCAAAATCATCTGGAGTATGCTAAAGGTTCCCTATGTGGCCCTGCCCAATTTGCTGGCAGGTCGTGAGTTGGTGCCTGAGCTTTTACAGGAAAATGCCACCCCCGACGCTATTGCTAATGCGGTTTTACCTTTTTTTGATGACAGGCAATTGGTTGACGGGCTGCGAGAGAGCTTTCTTGAGCTGCATCAGCAGTTGCGTTTAGGGGCCAGTGAGCGCGCCGCCGATGCGCTGTTGGATTTGATTGAAAACGCTGAGTTAGAGCCTGTTGCCAATGGATGATTTTGTTGTTACTTATCAAGGTGATTTGTTGGCGGGAGTCGATGAAGTCGGCCGCGGACCTTTGGCCGGCGATGTGGTGGCAGCCGCAGTCATATTAAACCCTCAAAACCCGATAGAAGGCTTGAATGATTCCAAAAAGCTTACTGAAAAACGCCGGGAAATACTTTATGAGCAAATTTGTGAGCGAGCCTTAAGTTATTGTATTGCTCGTGCCTCAGTGGCAGAAATTGATACTATTAATATTTTGCAGGCCAGCTTGTTAGCTATGCGTCGCGCCGTTGATGGCTTGCATTTGACGCCTGAATACGTATTGGTAGATGGTAATAAGTTACCTCGATGGAATTATGCCTCTGAGTCGGTCATTAAAGGCGACAGCCGAGTTGCTGCTATTAGCGCCGCTTCTATTTTAGCCAAAGTTTGTCGAGATCGAGAAATGGTCAACTTTGATAAAGAATACCCGGGCTATGGTTTTGCTGATCATAAAGGCTATCCGACCAAAGTGCATATGGCCGCGCTCGCGGCACAGGGGGTTTGTCCTATTCATCGCCGATCTTTTGCGCCGGTGCGGCTGCAATTACAACAACTGGAAATCTTTTAACTATGCTGTGGCAGGTGGCTAGCCCTCAAGGGCGGGCAGCAAGCACTGATAGCTTTGCGACAATAACCTGATAAATAATTTAAGCCGGAACGTTATGACTCAAAATCCACCATTTATTCATTTACGTCTGCACACTGAATATTCTCTCAGCGATAGTTTGATTCGTATCAAGCCATTGGTAGAGCGTCTTGGCGAGCTTGGTATGCCCGCTTGTGCGGTTACGGATGTTACTAATTTTTATGGTCTGATCAAATTTTATAAAGCCTTACAGGGGCAGGGAATTAAGCCTATTGTCGGCGCTGATTTTTTTATTATCAGTGC
>DATBNH010000237.1:0-2548 GCA_036554405.1 Cellvibrionaceae bacterium
ATGCGCGAAATGTTGCAGGCTGGTGTCCACTTTGGTCACCAAACCCGCTATTGGAACCCCAAAATGGGCCGTTATATTTTTGGCGCCCGTAACAAAATTCATATTATCAACCTTGAGCACACTGTACCTGCGTTTAACGAAACGCTGGATATGGTCAAGCTTATGGCCTCACAGAAAAAGAAAATTCTGTTTGTAGGCACCAAGCGTGCCGCTCAAAAAATCATTAAAGAGCAGGCTGAGCGTATTGGCATGCCTTTTGTGAGCCATCGCTGGTTGGGCGGTATGCTCACTAACTACAAAACTATCCGCGCCTCTATCCGCCGCTACCGCGAGCTGGAAGCCCAGTCTCAGGATGGCACTTTTGCCAAGCTGACCAAGAAAGAAGCGTTGATGCGTACCCGCGATATGGAGAAGCTGGAGCGCTCCATCGGTGGTATCAAAGATATGGCTAACCTGCCAGATGCACTGTTTGTGATCGATGTGGATCATGAGCGCATTGCTATTCAAGAGGCCAACAAGCTGGGTATTCCGGTTATCGGCGTGGTTGATACCAACAGCAATCCCGATGGTATCGACTATGTTATTCCCGGTAACGATGACGCCATCCGCGCTATTCGTCTGTATGTAACGGCTGTTGCTGATGCGTGCCTTGAAGGTGTCGGTCAAGCGCAAGCTGTTCCTAATAAGGACGAGTATGTGGCTGCTGACGGCGAAGCCGCTGCAGAGTAAGTCATCGTTTGCTTGACCTACATAGGAAAGGGGTGGGCCGTGCTCGCCCCTTTTTTCAATTGGATTCGGAATTAAAGAGGATAGATACATGGCAGCTATCTCTGCTTCATTGGTAAAAGAACTGCGCGAGCGCACTGGCCTCGGCATGATGGAATGTAAAAAAGCTCTGGCTGAGGTTGACGGTGACGTTGAGCTGGCCATTGAAAACCTGCGTAAGGCCAGTGGCCTGAAAGCCTCCAAAAAAGCCGGCCGCACTGCCGCTGACGGCGTTGTCACTGCCAAAGTAGCCAGCGACAACAGTTATGCTGTGGTCGTTGAAGTGAACAGTGAAACCGACTTTGCCGCTCGTGATAGTGGCTTTTTGGCGTTTGTAAGCAGTGTTGTGGAAAAGGCATTTGCCGACAAGCAAACCGACCTTGCAGCTTTGATGGCCGGCGAGCTCGAGTCTGCTCGCGAAGCGCTGGTGCAAAAAATTGGTGAGAACATTGGTGTGCGCCGGGTGACAGTGGTCGAAGGCGGTTTGATTGACGCCTATGTTCACTCCAACAACCGTATTGCCTGTGTGGTTAAACTCGATGGCGGCAATGCCGAGTTGGCTCGCGACGTGGCTATGCATATCGCTGCGGTTAACCCATCGGTGGTGCGCCCTGAAGATATGCCCGCTGAGCTGGTAGAGAAAGAAAAAGAAATTATACGTGCGCAGCCGGATATGGAAGGCAAGCCCGCTGAGATTGTTGAGAAAATGATGGGTGGTCGTATCAATAAGTTCTTGAAAGAGAGCAGCCTGATTGAGCAGCCGTTTGTGAAAAACCCCGAGATCACCGTGGGCAAACTGGCCAAGGAAGCGGGCGCCACTGTGGACAGCTTTATCCGCTTTGAAGTGGGCGAGGGCATTGAGAAAGAAGAGACCGACTTTGCCGCCGAAGTGGCCGCACAGGTTGCTGCCTCTAAAGGCTAATCCCTTGTTTGTCGTATAAAAAAGGCGGCCGGATGTCCATCCGGCCGCCTTTTTGTTGTAAACTGCCCCACGAATTTTTACCACCATCCGCCAAGTGGAGAGTATGTCATGGCCAATGCTCGGGATAAAAAGTACAAGCGCATTTTGCTAAAGCTCAGTGGCGAAGAGCTGATGGGGACCGAGGGTTTCGGCATTGATCCCAAGGTGCTGGATAAAATGGCGCTGGAAATTGGCCAATTAGTAGGCATTGGCGTGCAGGTAGGGCTGGTGATTGGCGGAGGCAACCTGTTTCGCGGCGCCGCCCTTAATGCTGCCGGGCTCGACCGGGTTACGGGCGATCATATGGGCATGCTGGCCACCGTAATGAATGCCCTGGCCATGCGCGACGCGCTGGAGCGCTCTAATATTTCCTCCCGAGTGATGTCGGCCATTCCCATGAGCGGTGTGGTGGAGCATTATGACCGCCGCCAGGCAATTCGCTGCCTCAATGCCGGAGAAGTGGTAATATTTGCCGCCGGTACCGGTAATCCTTTTTTTACTACCGATTCTGCGGCCTGTTTACGCGGTATCGAAGTGGAAGCTGATATTGTACTCAAGGCTACCAAGGTGGACGGTGTTTATACCGCAGACCCGATGAAAGACCCTACGGCGACCAAGTACGACCGTTTGACTTATGACCGAGTGCTGGAAGACAAGCTTGGGGTAATGGATTTAACCGCGATTTGCCTGTGCCGAGAGCACCATATGCCGGTGCGGGTGTTTCGTATGAATAAAAGTGGTGCGTTGCTCAATATTGTCGTTGGCAGTACTGAGGGCACATTGATCGTAGAGGATTCAGCAGCATATTGTTTAGCCTCCATA
>DATBNH010000685.1:0-8236 GCA_036554405.1 Cellvibrionaceae bacterium
AAATCGGGCACAGCGGTAAAAAACCCATCCAGCTCGCCGCGCACCACATCTTGATGGGCGCGACGCCAGGGCAAGTCTTGCACTTGGTGTGTGTAGGGCATACGCGAAAAAATACAGCTGATTTGGGTGCTGACATCAACAGCACCAAGCCCCATTAAGTTGGAGCCCAATTTAATAACAGGAGGCGATACTTCGGCGCCAGCACTGGCACCAATAGATAGGCTTATACAAAAACCTGTAACAAGCTTGCGAAACCCATACATTGTCTATCATCCCTAAAACGACACAGGCAGCCCAGAGAGGCTGCCTGAAGAGTATAGCAAGCATAGTAGTAAGTGAAAATTTTACGCGCCGGTACGTTTGATTTGTGGGATAAAATGCCACTCGTCCATGGATAGTACCTGCCCTTTAGGCATGCCCAGTAAATACAAACCCATTTCCTTGATGCGGCCAGTCACTTCCAGGCTAACACTGCCGTTAAGCAGTGCACTTTTATAGGAACCGGGCTTGCACAAATCCACCAGCACCGAATGTTCGCCGCGCTGATCGGTGTATCTAAGCGCCAACTGTAAGGGGGTAATACTGCCTTGAGGTAACCGCAGCCATACAGCAATATCGAACATACCTGTCCAGAAACCTGCATTGAGCCAATTGGCGTGACTGCTGACAATACTGGCGGGCACATCCACAAGATGGCGGTCGCGGCTGGGTAGCAACTCCGACGCGGCGGAGGCACCTGAGTGCTGCAGGGATTCGGTGGCGGCATTGAATATTTTACGGTTTAACATTGTGATAAATCCTTACAAGTGTTTTCGTATGGAGTTACCATAGCCCCCTTTACCGGCTAACAATGTGACTCAGTCGTCAGCGCTGCGGCTACAAAAGTGACAATTTCCGACAATGATTGACACATCGCACCCCTCGCGTGCGTGGTAGCGCTTTCATTTTCGCGGGCCAAACAATCTCATTTCAATTTTTTATTGATATGCTAAAATCCGCGCACTTTGACCCTACCCCTTCTTCTCAACCAAAATACGCTGGAATTACCATGCCACTCACCTTCTCACGCGCCCTTGCAGCTATGGGAATCGCTCTGCTGTTATTGAGCCCCGCCACGTTCGCCGCCACCGGCGCGATGGATTTAACCACCTCAGGTTTTGGTTATTTTGCTCTGATAGTTTTTGTTATCGCCTATATCGTGGTGATACTGGAAGAGAAACTGCACCTGCGAAAATCCAAGCCGGTATTGATTGCGGCCGGTATTATCTGGATGGGTATCGGCTGGATTTATACCCAAGCGGGCTTGTCGGCCGAGGCCGAACAAGCTTTCCGCCATACTTTGCTGGAATTCGCCGAGCTGATGCTGTTTCTGCTAGTGGCAATGACCTACATCAATGCTCTGGAGGAACGCCGCCTGTTTGACGTACTTCGCGCATGGATGGTGCGCAAGGGTTTCAGCTACAAAAGCCTGTTCTGGCTTACCGGAATCTTGTCTTTTTTTATCTCGCCAGTGGCCGACAACCTCACCACTGCCCTGCTGATGTGCGCGGTGGTGACTAAAGTGGCCAGCAATGACTCACGTTTTATTTGCCTGTGCCTGGTTAATGTGGTGGTGGCGGCCAATGCTGGCGGTGCCTTCAGCCCCTTTGGCGACATAACCACACTGATGGTCTGGCAGGCAGGCATGGTGACTTTTGCCGAGTTCCTGGTGCTGTTTTTACCGGCAGCGGTCAACTTTTTAATTCCCGCCGTTATCATGAGTTTTTTTGTGGAAAACCGTCAGCCCGTGGCCGTAGAAGAAGAAGTGGAGCTCAAGCGCGGCGCCCTGCGTATTCTCGCTCTGTTTTTACTCACCATCACCACGGCGGTACTCTGCCATTTGCTCTTACATATGCCACCGGTGTTGGGCATGTTGACCGGCTTGGGTTATCTGCAATTTTTTGGCTATTTCCTGCGCCGTACTTTGCCAGGCTCCTTGGCCCGTAAACGTGCTATGGCAGAACGTGCAGGCGACCAGCAGGCGCTGGAGCGCCTCGGTGGTGTAGTGCCCTTTGATGTATTTAACCGCGTGGCACGGGCCGAGTGGGATACCCTGTTATTCTTCTACGGGGTGGTTATGTGCGTGGGCGGCCTGGGCTATATGGGCTATCTGGCACATATGTCAGATTTTCTGTACAGCGGCTGGGGCGCTACTACTGCCAACATTGTGCTAGGCCTTGCCTCGGCTGTAATTGATAACATCCCGGTGATGTTCGCGGTACTGACCATGGAGCCGGAGATGTCCCACGGTCAATGGCTGCTGATTACACTTACTGCCGGTACTGGCGGCAGCCTGCTGTCCATTGGCTCGGCGGCCGGTGTGGCACTGATGGGTCAGGCTCGTGGTCACTATACCTTTTTTGGCCACCTTAAATGGACACCGGTGATTGCACTTGGCTACGTGGCCAGTATCTTTGTACACCTGTGGCTTAACGCTCATTTATTTTAACAAAACTCTAAACAAGAAAACCTAGCTGGCTAAACCCCCATCACAGGGGGTTTAGCCAGGCTGCACCACGCACACCGCTGGAGTCGCCGTGCACAGCCTGCTTGATGGGCGTATCGCACTCGCCGCCGAATACATAACGCGCCAGCCTGGTGGGTATTTCACGGTAAATCGCCTGAATGTTGCAAGCCCCGCCACCCAATACGATCACATCCGGATCGAGCATATTGATAACCCCTGCCAACCCCTGTGCCAGGTGCTCTATATAAGTATCGAGCACCTGGGTAGCGACAGCTTCGCCAGCCTCAACTCGCGCCATAACCTCGGCACCAGTAAGCACCTCAGCCGACTGTTGCTGATAGGTAATGCCAAGGCCGGTACCGGATAAAAAAGTCTCCTGACAGCCACTTTTGCCGCAATAACATGGGCGAGCCAGCAGGGCGGCCTGATCGGTCCAGGGCAGAGGGTTGTGTCCCCACTCGCCAGCAAGCCCGTTGGGCCCCGCCAACGGTTTTTTTTGATAACACAAACCGCCGCCACAGCCAGTACCCAAAATAGCGGCAAATACCCAATCAAAGTCTGCCCCTGCACCATCGGTGGCTTCAGACACCGCCAGGCAATTGGCATCGTTACTTACCTGTACCTGACGCGCCAACATCTCGATAAGATGCTGCTGCATGGGTTGACCATTGAGCCAGGTAGAGTTGGCATTTTTCACGCAGCCGGTCTTGCGCGATACGGTTCCGGGAATACCCACACCCACAGGTAAATCTGCCGCGCCCACCGCTTGCTCGGCGTCGGTTACCAGCCGGACAATGGTCGCCAGGGTTTGCGGGTAATCATCCCGCGGAGTAGGCAGGCGCCTGCGGAACAGCTCGTGACTACTGCCATTGAGTACAATGACTTCTGTTTTGGTGCCGCCTAAATCTATGCCTATTCGCAAATGGGTCATTATTCTCTATCCTCACCCTCCGCCTGCTTACAGCGTCCAACGTCCAACGTCCAACGTCCAACGTCCAACGTGGCCCAGTATAGGCTACACTAACAGCAACACTTACTGCATCGTGAATATTATGACCAACCCGGAACGCCGCCGCTTTCAGCGTCTTGAATTTAATGTCCGCGTCGAACTGGCGCAATCTGGCCTGCACTGGCATGCGTGGCTGGTTGATATTTCACTCAAAGGGCTGTTGATACGCGGACTATTACCCGAAGATTTTGATGCTCTGGCACCGGTTCATGCCGAAGTTATCTTGTCTGACCAAACCAGCATTGCCATGACCACCGCTGTCGCTCACCAGTCGGCCACAGCCACGGGGCTAGCGTGTCTGTCCATCGATCTGGACAGTATTCGCCACTTAAGACGCATGATGGAACTTAATTTGGGGGACGCCAAAGCCGCCGAACGGGAGCTGTCGGAGCTTATGGACTGAATATTGCGTGTACATTGACAACAGTTTTATACACATGCGCCAATAACAATAACAGGTACTGACCTATGAGCTCTGCCGACGAAAAACGCCATGCCGCGCGCCTGCCTTTAAAGGCCTATGCACAAATCATCAGCTCCAATGATCGCTGGGACGCGCATGTACTGGATATTTCACCCACCGGAGCCCGCATTGCGGTACTGCGCGAACACCCATTTACACAGGGTACTGGCCTAAAGCTGGTGGTGGAGTTTATCGATACCGCCAGTGATAGTGAAACCCTGATGATGCATGGACTGGTAGCTCACAGTAAAGATCATGTACTGGGGCTGGATCTGGAGCCCAACACCACCTCCGACCGTATCTTGCTGGAGCAACTGTTAAAAAAACTCACTCCATCGCCGCAAGCGCCTCCGCCAGTGTCTTGACCCCGATCACCTCCATGCCTTCTGGCCCCTGACGGCTGGTATTGCTGATAGGCACTATGGCTTTTTTAAAGCCGTGCTTGGCCGCCTCACGCAATCGCTCCTGACCACTGGGCACCGGGCGAATTTCACCCGAGAGCCCCACCTCACCAAAGGCCATTAGATCCGGCGGCAAGGGCCTGTCTCGAAAGCTGGACACAATAGCCAGCAGTAAAGCCAAATCCGCACTGGTTTCCATTACTCGCACACCGCCGACCACATTGACGAACACATCCTGATCGCCCACCAGTACTCCACCGTGCCGATGCAAAACCGCCAACAGCATAGATAAGCGGTTTTGGTCTAACCCCACCGCCACTCGGCGTGGATTACCCAGGTGGCTGTCATCCACCAGCGCCTGAATTTCTACCAGCAAAGGCCGGGTGCCCTCCCACATCACCATCACTACCGAGCCGGAGGCTACCTCTGCTCCGCGCTGCAAAAAAATGGCTGACGGGTTGCTCACCTCGCGCATGCCCTGCTCGGTCATGGCAAATACACCTAGCTCATTTACCGCACCAAAACGGTTTTTGCTGCCGCGCAGGGTTCGATATCGCGAGTCGTGCGAACCTTCCAACAAAATCGAGCAGTCAATCATATGCTCCAATACCTTGGGCCCAGCCAAGGAACCGTCTTTGGTCACATGGCCCACTAAGATCACCACCGTTCCGGTCTGCTTGGCATAACGGGTTAAAAAGGCCGCCGCCTCGCGCACTTGCGAAACTGAACCCGGTGACGATTGAATATCGCTCAAATGCACCACCTGGATGGAATCGATGACCATCACCTTGGGCGACACGGTGCTGGCAGCGGCGCAGATCAGCTCAACACTGGTTTCGCTTAACATATGCAGTTTATCGGTGGGTAAGTGCAGGCGCTGGGCGCGCATCGCCACCTGCTGCAGTGACTCCTCGCCGGTAACGTAAAGCGCGGGCAGGGTTTCCGCCAGCTTGCACAGCGTCTGCAACAGCAACGTGCTCTTGCCCGCCCCCGGGTGACCGCCAATCAGCACCACCGAACCCGGCACCAGACCACCGCCGAGAACCCGATCAAACTCACCGGTACCACTGGAAAGGCGGGGCAAATCCTCCAGGCTGATATCGGCTAGCTTTTGCACCTTGCCAGTCGCGGCACCGGCGTAGCCGGCAAACTCCGCCTTGCGGGCACCGCCCTGGCCTTCAACGCCGAGGCGAATTTCCACCACGCTATTCCAGACGCCACACTCGGTACACTGCCCCTGCCATTTGCCGTACTCGGCGCCGCACTCGTTACATACAAAGGCTGTCTTCTGTTTTGCCACACTGGCTCCTGCACTCATTGTTCAGATTATTTTGCGATTGACTGGCGATATTGAGAGGGCGTTTGCCCAACCTGCTTTTTAAAAATGGCGTTAAAGGTGGACTTGCTGGTAAAGCCCGCCTCGGCCAGTATTTCCAGCATAGTGCTGTCAGCCAAAGCTGGATCAGCCAACAAGCGTTTGGACTCTTCCACCCTGTAGCTGTTAATAAATTCAAAAAAGTTTTTACCAAAATGCTGATTGAGAATACGCGACACCGTGCGCTCGGGCAACGATACCCGCCGGGCCAGAGTTTCAATACTGATATCCGCCTGCAGATAGGGCTTGTCCGTTTCCATCAGGCGCACAATGCGTTCAATCTGCTCCTCCTTAAAATCATGGCCACCCTCGGCAAGGCTTTGCTCGCGGGTTAAGCCACCAAAAAGGTGAGTATAGCGAATGCTGATAAACACCAATGAGGTGACAAACACAAAAGTAATGTAGTTGCTGGTAATGCCCATAATATTGGACAAATCGGAGGCAATATTAGGGCCCAGCAGATGCACCAACAGCCGCCAAACGGCAATTAGCATAAACCCCACAACGACCCAGGTCAGCCAATTGCGCTCGCCATGCTCCACGTTGGCATAGCGTTGTTGTAGCTGCTTGCGATAGCGCCATAACATCACCAGTGAGGCGCTGCCATAAATAATGACACTGACGTGCCACCCGGTGATAAACCAGGCCATCAGAGGAGACCACATAAACTGCAACTGTTCCATTAATGCAATTTGTTGCGCTGTGGGCAGTAAATAGTAGTGCCACAGTAACATGGCTCCCATACACAGAGCGGGCAGCAAATGCAGCAGATCGCGATGGTGAAAGCCAAACTCCCGATACAGTACAGAAGAGACGTACCAATATAACAACGGCCCCTGCACCCAAAAACTGAAACTGCCCAGCAGCAGTAAATCAGGCTGCCACGCCAATAGCATATACCGCAGCGAATCACTCCAGATAAACAAGTTATTCAACGCTTGCAGTGCCGTGATAAACAGAATGGAAGCCAGTAAAAGGCTGCTTTTCTCTCGCCTCTGGCGAGTAAATAGCAGCAACAGCGTCAGCAACAAGTACTGACTTGCCGCCATTAACAGCACTAAATCATGCACATTAAATAGCAGGGTATCGTGCGTTATTTGAGTCAAGCTGAATGCACCTTTCATCACTGTTGTTATGTTTTTACGAGGCTTTAGAGCGTCCGAACTTCTGCAGTGCAAAGTCGGACATACCGATATTAAGGCTAGCCGGCCATTCGGTCGCACCTGAAGTTCAAAGTCGCTAGAGTGTCTTTATACACCATACGGAGCAATAACCGACAACACAATCATAAGCCTACTAACAGTGAAGTACTGACTTTGAAGCCACAAAAACACTCGTTCAGGCAGCTTCAGCCACATATCCCTACCGGAATACTACTGACAATCAAAAAAACAGGTCCTTTTATGTTCACATTATCCCCCTTTACAGCCCCCTGGGTACTTCGCAGTAGTGCGCTTTGTGCATTGCTTATTATGAGTGGCTGCGGCAGTAGTGGCGGCGGCACTCCCGACGCACCGCCCCCGATGACGTCTTCATCAACGGCCTCCAGCAGTTCAACGCCGGCGGCTTCCAGCGTCTCCAGCAGTGCGCAGTCATCGTCCAGTGCCAACGCCATTACCCTGTGCGGCTTTGAAGATACGGTGCTCACTATAAGCCATACCGAGGCTACCCGGCTTGAGGCAGAAAACTTCGACGCCTGTGAGCAATCATTCGCCGATAGCACTAACACCAACAGCGGCGGGGCCTATCGCGATTTGGCGGTGGATATTAATGCCCATGAGGTGGCCGAGGACGGTTTTTATATTACCCAAATGGTCGAGGACGAATACCTTGAATACAGTGTAAATGTGACCCGCTCAGGCTTTTATAGCCTCACCTACCGGGTACAACCCAACGGTACTCCAGCCACCTACCGGTTATCACACGCGGGCGTTGCCGTGGATAATAGCGAAGTTTCACTGGATGCCAGCAACAGCTGGCAAGATGCTACAGCGCAGCAACTATACCTGTCTGACGGGCCACAAATATTGCGGCTAGAGGTGGTTGCCGGTGGAGCGGATCTGGATTACCTCGAATTTGCCTATTCCGAAGCGTTGGCCATAACACCTCACGATGCTGTTTCCGCTATGGGTATTGGTATTAACCTCGGCAACACCCTGGACGCACCCAGCGAAGGCGCATGGGCACAACCGGCACAAAAACAGCATTTTCAAGACTTTACCCAAGCGGGCTTTAAACATGTGCGTATTCCTGCCACCTGGGACAATCATACCGCCGAAAGCAGCCCCTACACCATTACCCAGGCACGCCTGGACCGCACCGAACAAATCGTCGACTGGGCGCTGGCGGAAGGCCTTTATGTGATCCTTAATGCCCACCACGAACACTGGTTATCAGAAGGCTACAACAGCAGTAAACAGGCGCGCTTTAACGCCATGTGGACGCAAATTGCCGCCCGCTTTCAACATAAATCTGCGCGGTT
>DATBNH010000339.1:0-2306 GCA_036554405.1 Cellvibrionaceae bacterium
CGTTCAATATCCCGGTCAAAGCGTGCGGCATCTTGCTGTAGTTCATTACCGCGCTGTTCAATTTGCTGCTCGATACCGACCCGCTCTTGCTCCAGGCTTTGAATATTATTCAGTACTGTCTCGGAAACTTTACGGCCGGTGCGCTCCAGAATAGCAGCGCGCCTTTGCTGATCTTCAATCTGGGCGATAACGCCACCGAGGTTGGCTTGCAACAAGCTCACTGTGCCCTGCAACTCGCTCAAGCTGCGACGCTTGGCCGCTTCAATATCGGCTTCTGTGCTGTAGCGGCGGCGCAAACGGCTGTCCCATTCGGCAAGCTCGGCCTCAATGCGCATCTGCTCCACCATTTTTTCAATATCAGTACCCTTGGGGGCCGGCGGCACTTTTTTGAGCAGATGACCGCTTTTGGAAATAATATCGTAACCCTTGGGCGCAACATCTGGGGGCAAGCTCTGCTGAACCACTTGTCGACCGTCTTCATAGTATCGATACAGAACACCACCGGCATCCAGGTCATCTTCGGACGCTACCGGCATCGCCAGCGCACCCGCTAGAGCCAATATTGCTATCAACTGCTTGCCAAAGCCTAAGTTCATGACCTTACTCCTGAACACCATAGGTGGAGCGATAGCTACGAATCGCCTGCAGACGATCACTGCCGCCCTCGTCTTCAAGATAGCGGATAATATGGCCAAGGTTAATCAAACTGATCACCGGAATGGCGTAATTCTGCTCCACCTCTTCAATAGCCGATAGTTTACCCTGTCCACGCTCCTGACGGTCAAGGCCAATCAACACCGCTTGAGGGGTTGCCTGAGCCTGTTGCAAAATAGTCATCACTTCGCGTATGGCGGTGCCTGCGGTAATCACATCGTCAACAATCAATACCCTGCCCGCCAGCGGTGCCCCCACTAAAGAGCCACCCTCGCCATGATCTTTGGCCTCTTTGCGGTTAAAGCAGTAGGGCAAATCGCGCCCGTGGTGCTCGGCCAGAGCAATAGCGGTCGCACTCGCCAGCGGAATGCCTTTATAGGCCGGGCCAAATATCAGGTCAAACTCAATACCCGACTCGACAATAGCCGCCGCGTAAAACTTCCCCAGCGCGGCCAGCCCGGCACCGGTTTGAAAAAACCGCCCGGCGTTGAAAAAATAAGGGCTGTTGCGGCCCGATTTCAGGGTGAAGTCGCCAAATAATAGCGCCTCTTTAGATATCGCCAGATCAATAAACTCGCGCTGATAGTCTTTCATGCGTCACTCTCTGGTGGTAGATCGGAAAAAACACGCTATTATAGTTGAACAACCGGTTTTCTTCTGCGGTGAAAAAATAACCAACAAACAAAAACAATTACAAAAAGTTCGTCTCTGAAGCCGCCCCCGGTTATTGCAGTTAACACAACCCAACCAAGCTCGGGTATGATACACAGTCCTCAACATAGGGGCTAACATGAGAGTTATCAGTCTTAGCGTCGACGGTATTTTTCAAGCGGCGCAGCGCGGCCTTTACGACTGGCTGGACAATCAGGATGCGGACATTATTTGTCTGCAGGATTTGCGTGCACTCGAATACGAGCTGGATGACCCTGTTTTTCATCCCGAGGGCTATTTCGCCTATTTTTTCGATTCAGGCACCGCGCACTACAACGGCGTGGCCATTTATACCCGCAAACAGCCCAAAGCATTGATCTTTGGTCTTGGCTTTGCGTCGGGTGTGGATATGGAAGGCCGCTACCTGCAGGTGGATTACGAAAATCTCAGTGTTGGCTCGTTGCTTGCGCCCAGCGCCAGTTCCGAGGCCGAGTCTCAGGAAGTGAAAATCAGTTTCTTTGACGATTTACAGGCGCATATGGAAAAAATTACCCGCAAGCGCCGCGAGTATATTTTTTGTGGCAACTGGCAAATGGCCCACACCCCACGCGATGTAAGCGATTCTGATGCGCTGCAGCACGAATCCGGCTTTTTACCGCACGAGCGTCAGTGGCTGAGCCAACTGTATAATCAGATTGGCTATGTAGACGCCTTTCGCCGCGCCATACGTGACCCGGACGAATACAGCTGGTGGCCCAGCGCCAAAATTGGCACCGGCCCCGCCTGGCGCACCGACTTTCAAGTGGTCTCTAGCGGCATTGGCCACAAGGTAGAGTACGGCGCTATCTACAAAAACAGCCAGTTCTCCAGCCACCTGCCGGTGATTGTTGATTACGATATGGAGTTGTAGAGACGGTGCACGGGAGACGGGGAACGGCAAACGCACGTTCCCCGTTCCCCGTTCCCCGTTCCCCGTTCCCCGTTCCCCGTTCCCCGTTCCC
>DATBNH010000688.1:0-1895 GCA_036554405.1 Cellvibrionaceae bacterium
GATATTTATCCTACTATACCAGCCACAGGCGTAAAAACGAATTTACCTATCATCACCTGCGGCGGGGTCCAAGCTATGACAAGCTTTTCGGCAAATGATTCTGATTGAGCCGGCGCCACAGCCAAAAATCGATGCTCACATAGCGTCCACCGCCCCAAAACAATAGCGCCAGCATCATGACTATATAGGTGGCCGCGAACTCCATACCGTTATTTAGCACGACAAGGCGGCCGCTGGAAGTCAGCCACTGATAATTGCCATGGGTTTGCAGTATCTCTTTGGCACGCTCCAGCTTTACCACCGATTCCTCCACCCGCTCATTGGCAAAGGGAGCATTGGGGTCGGCTATTGCCTGCCAGCCATACTCACCGTGCACGGTAATAATGGCGACGAGCATGGTAATGATCAGTGGTAAACAAATGGCGCGAGTGAACAGGCCCAAGGTAAGCAGCACCGCGCCGATCAGCTCTGCCGCTGTGGCTAAAAATGCCATCACCCAGGGCATTGGTAGTCCCAGCCCCCATTCGCTATTGCCAAACCATTCCACGGTGCTGTCGAAAGCGGTGAGCTTATTGATGCCGGCCATCCAGAAGATTGGTGCCAGATATAGCCTGAGAGCCAGGGCGGCAATGCCATCGGCATGGCCGAGACGGCAAGTTAGGGTTTTCCATTGCGTCAGGGCATTTTGTAACATAGTTATACCTCAGAGTGGTTGTATGGGCTGTTATTAAGACGCAGCAAACGAGCATTTCTTACACACCCGGGTTTCATTGCCCGCGCGGGTTGACTATACTCCCGTCCCTTATGTGCCCGGCTGCAAAGGCGGGGCATGACTTCCAAGTGGCCTTTGGTAGGGGTCACCACTGAGAATAAAGGACATGTTATGCCTGTTATTACCCTCCCCGATGGCTCCAAGCGCGAATTCGACCAGCCCGTTACCCTGATGCAAGTGGCCGAAGATATAGGCCCGGGTTTAGCCAAAGCGACCGTATGCGGCCGCATTAATGGCCGGTTGGTCGATGCCTGCGAACTCATTAGCGATGATGCTGAGATTACCCTGATTACCGGGCGTGATGAAGAGGGGCTGGAGGTGATTCGCCACTCATTTGCCCACTTGGTGGGGCACGCGGTCAAACAGCTGTTCCCCGAGGCAAAGATGGCTATTGGGCCGGTGATTGAAAACGGCTTTTATTACGACATAGATTACCAGCGGCCGCTGACCGATGAGGATCTGGCGGCTGTTGAGCAGCGCATAAAAGAGCTGATTCAAACCGATTATGACGTGATCAAGAAAATGACCCCGGTGGCTGAGGCGCGCGAGGTATTTGCCGGCCGCGGTGAAGACTATAAGGTGGAGCTGGTAGACGGCATTATTGAGGCCGGTGAAGCGAGTGTGGGTTTGTATCACCACGAAGAGTACGTGGACATGTGTCGCGGTCCCCATGTGCCCAACACCCGGGTAATGCGCTACTTTAAACTGATGCGGGTCTCTGGCGCCTATTGGCGCGGCGACTCCAATAACAAGCAGTTGCAGCGTATTTACGGTACCGCCTGGAATGACAAGAAAGCCTTAAATACCTATTTGCACCAGCTGGAAGAGGCGCAAAAGCGCGATCATCGAAAGCTCGGCAAAAAATACGACCTCTTCCATATGCAAGAAGAGGCACCGGGCATGGTGTTCTGGCACCCCAAGGGCTGGTCGGTGTACACCGCTATTGAAGACTATATGCGCAAAGTACAGCGCGATAACGGCTACCAGGAAATTAAAACCCCGCAAATTGTGGATTTAAGCCTGTGGGAAAAATCCGGCCACGCCGACAAGTTTGGCGACAATATGTTTATGCTCAAATCCGAGGAGCGCGATTTTGCCGTTACGCCCATGAATTGCCCCTGCC
>DATBNH010000689.1:0-2058 GCA_036554405.1 Cellvibrionaceae bacterium
AGGCGGGTGATTACAGCGAGCACTTAATCATCAATGGTGCCGATCACTTTGATTTAATCAGCAGCAGTGTGATGGATATGGCCTTACTTGAGGGCAGTGTAAGAAGAATAATAGGAGATTTTGACCATGAAACTCAAACCGGTTTGCATGCTGCTGCCACTGTTAGCGCTCTGCGCCTGCGCGAATCTGCCCCAGAAAGCAACGCCGTTAGGTAGCACTTTTCTAGCAGGCACCGATATTGTAAATAACTACAGAGAACACGTGTTTGAATTACCCGATATTAAATTGACCGTGCCTGAGGCAAGTGTGTCATTGCCATTTGCTCAGGTGTCTGTTGATGAGCTCCCGATGCCACCGATAGAACTGTTTAGATGCGGCATGGTAGCTTGGGAACCCTATCCCATACGGTTTTGGGAAGGGCTAAAGGATGTGCCACATATTCAATTCACCTTTTTAAACAGCTATCAAACCTGGATGCCTATAGAGGGAAAGGTGTACCAACATACGGTTTATCGATTAGGGCGTATTGATTAAACACTCTGCCCCGCACAATAGCCACTGGCCCAGGCCCACTGAAAGTTAAAGCCACCGAGCCAACCGGTGACATCCAGCACTTCACCAATAAAATACAATCCCGGTACTTTTTTGGCCTCGAAGGTTTTAGACGAAATCTCGTCGGTATCCACGCCGCCACGGGTGACTTCAGCCGTGCGATAACCCTCGGTGCCCGCCGGTATAAGGTGCCATTGGTTAAACAGGGTTTGCAGTAATTCTATCTCTTTAGTCGAAAGATCAAATACGGTTTTATCGGCGAGGATCTGCACTTGATGGTATTCAAGCCAGGTGTTAACAAAACGTTTGGGGAGGTGTTGAGCCAACAGATTGCCCAGTTGCGATTTATGCCCGCCTTGCTGCCAGTTGTGTATTAATTGAGTAATATTCAGATCCGGTAAAAAATCAATGCTCAGCGAGTCGCCTGGGTACCAGTAGTTGGAAATTTGCAGTACCGCCGGGCCGCTGATGCCTTTGTGGGTAAACAACAATGCCTCTTTAAAGCCTTGTTGAGTGCACTCGATGTTCACCGGTAGCGCCACGCCTGCCAGTGATTGTGCCAGTGCTAACAGCTCACCTTTAAAGGTAAAGGGTACCAGGGCGGCGGCTTTGGCTGTTACTTTAAGGCCAAATTGTTTGGCAATATCGTAACCAAAACCGGTGGCTCCCATGGTGGGAATAGATAGGCCACCAGTGGCAACAACCAGCGATGAGCAGCCAATAATGCCACGGCTGGTGTCGAGTATAAAACGCAGACCATTTTTATCGGTTGGGGTGATGGATTCTACCCGGCAGTGAGTGTGTACTTCAGCACCTGCCTGATCGCATTCGCGCAAGAGAATATCGAGAATGTCCTGCGACTTAATATCACAAAAAAGCTGTCCCAGGGTCTTTTCATGCCAGGCCAATTGATGACGGCCTACCAGTTCCAAAAAGTCATAGGGAGTGTAGCGCGCCAGTGCTGATTTGCAAAAATGCGGATTTTTTGACAGGTAGTTGGTGGGCTCCACAAAATAGTTGGTAAAGTTGCAGCGTCCACCGCCAGACATGAGGATTTTTTTACCGACTTTATTGGAATGATCCAGCACGGCGACCGTTTTACCGCGCGCGCCTGCGGTGGCGGCGCACATTAATCCGGCTGCACCCCCTCCTATAATAATGCTGTCAAATACTTGCATGAAAGTTACACTGAGCAAAAAGTGTAACTATGATACGCGAATTAGCAAAGCCAGGGAAACGGCCAGTAGTAATTACGGGGCTAAAGGGTTTACCTTAATTTTTTATCCGTTGGTGCAGGTATTGGCGAATACTGGTTACCAGCTCGGGCTGTAAGTCGCCCAAAGCGCCGCGAGCTTCAGGTTTCACATGTGCCAACGGGTTTTCTTCCGAAAAAACATAGTGTTCATAAAGCGCTTTCCAGGCTTGTCTTTCCTGTTGGGGGAGCTTGGTTAACGTCAAAATGCTGTGGACCAGACTGTCAAATGGAGAGCCGGTCTTGAGAGTACT
>DATBNH010000401.1:0-4531 GCA_036554405.1 Cellvibrionaceae bacterium
TCACTCGCTTATAAGAACAATGCTATGCAAGTATCCAAGCGCTTACTGTACAAGCCAAAACGAAACTCACAGGTTCGGTGATGCTTCCTGAACCGCTCATTTTTGTAGAGGCAAGTTGCTCTTAAAATGCGTTTTTCAGCATTCACTTAGTTAAACACCACCGTATCGGTCACCAGGGTAAAGCGGCTACCACTGTCCAATTCAATGACAAAAGTAAACTGGTGTTGCTTTGCGGCCGTGGGCTGCTCGAGCGTCGTAAAATCCAGGGGCATACCGCTTAGTCTCATAGGGCCTTGTGCCAATATTTCATCGACTGTTTGGCCCCCGAAAAAAACCCCAAACAGATGATTGAGCGGTAATCCGGCGGGTTGTTGATGATGGTAGTCGGCGTCACTGGTGATAGTAATAGCCGTGATTTTCTCCGGCAAATAGTAAACACAACTGGTTGCCGTTGCTTGAGAAAATAACGAAAAATTAATAGCGCGGTGCGGTGCGGAAGCCTCGGCAAGCTCCGTCTTCAACTGTAGAGTAATTTGGGTAATGTAGCTACCGAGCTCTGCTTCGCTCTCATCTAAAGCATGATGTACAGCGCCCTCGTAAGTAAAACCTGTCACCACCCGATCAATTGTATAGGGCGCGCCCTCGCAGGGCTCACTACCACCCTTGCATCCGACCAGACCAATCCCGAGTAGAACCAACACCAACAGTTTGTATAAACACACCTTGCCTTTAGCCATCACACTCTCCCTTAACGTTCTTGATCTAATCTCGTGTACTGCGCTCCAGCTTCTGCTCTATAAAGGTCAAGGCCTCATCAATCAGCAGGAACATGGCATTTTTGGCGCGCTCGGCATTACCCGCCTCAATGGCGTGAAACACCTTGGCATGATCTTCAATAATGCCATCGTGATTGCCCTTGATAACATTGGTATGACGGATACTGACATTGAGGGCGGTGCGGGTAAAATCGCGCATACGGATGTAAAAGCGGTTTTCGCTGGCATAAAGAATACTGATATGAAAGTCGATATCGGCCTGTAGCGCCATATCGATATTATCTTCTCCGGCAATACGCATACGCTCCAGGGCATCGCCAATGGCACGCACCCGCTGTGGGCGGGCAAAACGCGCCGCCAACGCTGCCGCTTCCGGCTCTATGGCGATACGCATCTGCAAAAATTCTTTAAGTACTTTAAGGGACGGATTGCCCTCCAGCGACCAGCGCAGTAGATCGGAGTCGAAGATATTCCAGTCTTCCTCGGGCATAATGCGGATGCCTTGACGGGGGCGGCTGGAAATCAGCCCCTTGGCCGAAAGCATTTTAACCGCCTCGCGCACGGCGGTGCGACTGACACCAAAGCGCTCACATAAATCGGCCTCGGTAGGCAGGCTTTCGTTAGCATCAAACTCGCCACAGACAATCGACCGACCCAACTCCTGGGTCATACGCTGCGACAAATTAAAATTTCTCTCCAGTACAGCCATAGGTTCCACGCTCTTGCAGATCGATCAATACCGGGCGGGCTGCGAGCCAAAGCCACGGCTTGAACGGCTATGATAGCATGCCAAGGCAGTTTTTAACGACGGCAAAAAAACCTCCGGCCTATAGCCGGAGGAAAGAGCCCATGCATACCACAGATATTGAAAGAGTGCACATAACTGCGGTGAGGTTATCCCGCCATTGGCAGAATGAGGGAGAGGGGAAACCGGGCGATACACAAGCCGCCCGGCTACCCCTGAAGCGCTGCCTTAGAAAGACAGGCGTGCACCGAGAGCAAAGGTACGGCTAAACAGGGTGTTTACGTGGCTAAAGTACTGGCTATCGCCGTAGCGTTCCTGAGTAAACTGCTCTGTCAGGTTAGTAGCATCAAAGGTCACAACAAAGTTATCGGTCACTTTGTAGCTAAACTGGAAATCCAGACTCTCTTCCGGCTGACGATAGATGCTCAACGGGTTGGCAAACAGTGCCGCCTCGTTGCGATTGAGTGCGGTGTCGCGCCAGACGTAAGACACTCGCACATCAAAGCTCGGGCGCTCATAAGCAAGGGCCGCACTGTAAGAGAAGTCAGACACCCCAAAGAAGGGTATTTTGTCTTCGCCATCAGGCTGACCTGTTGCATCGAATACCGGAATGGTCTGCTCTGAATCCAGGAAGGTGGCACTGGTAATCACACCCAAACCGTCCAACTGATCAGGCAGGTTCTCGGGGAAGTAAGTGAAGCCGAGCTCGACCCCTTGCAGGGTACCGTCGGAAGCATTATCCGGGCGAGACCAGATAAAGGTATCCACCAAAAAGCCATCAGGGATTTGTGAGGCAGCGGGCTGAATCCGTTCACGAAACTGAATGACCAAGCCGTCAACATTACGCTGAAACAAGGTAATGTAGCTGTAGCTTGCATCACCAAAGTACCACTCAAGCGAGAGGTCCAGATTCTGCGAAGTAGTTGGCTTCAGGTTAGCATTACCACTACTTGCTGTACCATAACCCACGTTACTCAGATCATCATTGTAGGTAACGTTGGGGTTCAGTTCGTTAAAGCCAGGCATACGCAGGGTTTCGCTGTATGCTAAACGCAGCAACAATTCTTCATTCAGTTCGTAGCGCAACATTAAGCTCGGTAAAATTTCGCTGTTGGTGGTAATGGAATCAACGGTAGGGTTACCAAACTGATCATAAAAGCCATTATCCGTCTCAACATCCACATAGCGCAAACCGACTTGACCATCCAGCACACGACCTGCCAGCATAGTTTCGAAATCTGCAGTCACATAAAGCGCGGCGTTGCGCTCCTGCACCTCAAAGGTCTGGCGCATCTGCACATCTGTCGGCATATCGTATAGGTTCAAGAAGTAGTCGCGGTTATCTCGCAAGTACGGACCACTGGCAACTACCCAACTGCGCGGAGCCGTGGCACGACCATCCATAAAGTCGCTGTTGATATGATGCAAACCATCAGTGTAGGAGCCGAAATCGCAAAGGGATATATCAGGAGCGCCTACCCGATTGGGGTCATTTACTGCCGCCTCACAGCCACGATTAGAAGCCTGATCACGAAGTTGCGTTGCCGTGTTGCGATCATCCCAACGCAAGCCAAAAGTTATACGAGGCAAGAACCCGATATTGGTATTATAATCACCGTCCACGGTAAAGGTAATGGCATCACCGGAATCTTCACCCGCACTGTTCCAGATTTCCGCCATCCCATATTCGCTTGGATCAGTCAGGTCTTTGGGCGTTCCATCATAATTGAAGAATTCGATACTTGGGCGTCCATCAAAGTTTACCCGAATTTCCGGGCGTACAGCCGTGCCACGCATGGCAAAAAACTCGGTTTCGAAATCACTTTGCTGATAAACAACTTCAGACTCAATGCTCAGATTGTCGGTCAGCTCCCAGTCGCCACCTAATGCAAACATGTAGCTGTCTGTCTGGGAGCGGCTGTAGTCGCCACTGGTAAAGTTAAAGCCATCACGGATGGTGCGGTCGCGAATAATATTAGTACCCGGCTAAACGGTGAAGGTATCGCCGATACTGCCGAACTCCTCGCGGTCGTTCACCAGACCATTAAGACTGCCCCACCAATCTACAAACGAGAAATACATATTATTGAAGCTTTCATTACGATATCCGTTGTAAAAGGCTTCAAGGGTGTACTCGCTACGATCGTTAGGAGCAAACTGCAATGAAACATTGGCACCCTGACGCTCGCGTTCACCAGTAAAGTCATTGATGATTAGCGCATCGCGAGCAAGGTAATACGGTACCTCCTCGCCATCAACGTTCAGGCTCGAACCCGGCGCCGTAGGCAAGCCACGGTCAAGGCCTGGCATCCAGCCGCGATCAGAGCGAATAATTTCCAACGGAGCGAAACCGCCCATCGGGTTTTCGGTGGCAAATGGCATAGCCGCACCGGCGTTCACAGTTTGATCACGATAGTTGGTTGAGGCGTGGGAAATATTCAATAAGGCACCGAACTCACCGGCGCCGGTATTCCAGCGGTTGCTAAACAGTGCACTCAAAATCGGATCGGTGGTTTCCGCACGCTCCTGATATACCGCACGCCCGGCCAGAGAAACCCGCGAACCATCAAAGTCGAACGGGCGAAAGGTGCGTACATCAACAGTACCGGCAATACCATTTTCATACTGGCTTGCTGAACGGCTTTTACTCACATCGATACCCGACACCAGCGTCGAAGGGATATCCGCCAAAGCCAACGCACGGCCAGTGCCGGTAAATACGGTGCGGCCATTGATAGTGGTACTGACATCGGGCAAGCCGCGGATGAGTACGGTGTTGACTTCACCCGTGCCACGATCAGTCACCTGCACACCAGCGACACGTTGTAGCGACTCCACTACGTTGTTATCGGGCAGCTTACCGATATCCTCAGCGACAATGGCATCCACCACTTGCATGGAATTACGCTTGATATCAATGGCTTTATTCAGGCTGGCACGAATACCGGTAACAACTACTTCTTCAAGTAATTGGTCATCATCTTGCTGAGCTAACAGCGGCTGGTTGGCA
>DATBNH010000403.1:0-4091 GCA_036554405.1 Cellvibrionaceae bacterium
TACTATTACTTCAGAAAAATGCCTTCTTAACATCGTGGTTAGTTTTTTTATCTGACTTAGATTAAGCCCCATTAATCCTTCGAATGAAAAAATAACTGTATGGGAGTCACTTTCTGCAACCTCCTCAGCTATACCATTTTCTATAAATTCCCCTAAATCAACATCATCCGATATAGCATTTTTTTCCCTGTAAGTTTTAATGAATTTACGCTTGCCAGCATAAGCTGCAAGCCCCATATCGTAATGGCCAACCTTTGTTGACTTTAAAGACAAAAACCCACTATTCAGCAGATTATCACTATTGGCGTGTATGAACCTCTGGCGGGATTTAGATCCTGTCTTTTCGTCTCCGATATCTAGCACAGCTCTCATTCAATTAACTCCCATAAGATTGGCGGGGGCTACATCCCTCTTTGTCATGGCATCCTGTGAGAGGCCCTGCGGGTTGTGACACTCAGACATTAACATGGATGCAATCAAGAACCCTGAAATCACAAAGAAAATGTCAACGCCTAAGAAGCCTCCCTTAAAGAGGTGTACATCACCTGACACCATACCCAGGTGATAGATGATAACTGCTATTACAGCAGTTGCTCTCAATTCGTCGACTTCTGGCCTATATGCTAACTTCACTCTTAACCCCTCTTAAACTTTCAATCACGAATTTTACACGGTTGAAAAGCTCGTAGGGCGCGCCCTAAAACAAAATGAATCATCTCACAAGCTACGGTGAGTTTAAGCAATGCGTGTTCACAGTATTATTGCCCAACTTCTACGCTCCCCAAGCTTGCGGCGAAGGGTTGGGGCGGGGTTTTTTAATGGGCTCATAAGTAAAGCCTGCCCCATATACTGACATGATAGAATAAAACAAATGCACACGACATCGGCTTCCAACGTTGCGCCATCTCCCAAGCCCCTTTAAATGCATGAATTGGTAAACTAGCCGACATAAGTCATATAAAAGAAACCAGCTGCACAGGACTTATTCAGAGGCTTCCTAGCCAAGTATTCGTGAGTGTATTTCTCATCACCTTGGATAAGTAATCTGAAAACTCCACACTGTAATGCTGTCTATCCCAGCTAAAAGGCTTACCCTCAATAAATATCGGACATTCGGACTCTGTCGGGCATGCATGACTCTTTATGCTGATAAAATCGATTGAATATTTTTCAGCAATTAACATCATTGCCTCATCGTAACTTACGAATTCCTCCTCTGTGAAAAGATCACCCCGGATTACTTCTTCAAGAATATTTATATTTTTATGCTCAAAGTAATAATCTGAAACCTTATCGTTAACTTTAAGGTAATTACCAAAAATAATTATTTTGGATATCCCATTTTCCTTTAAATTCCTTACATACGAGTCAATATATTCAGGGCTTGACATTAAAGTCATTATAATTGCCGCATCTATGCCATTTAATGCATCTTTTGAATAGCGAATTTTGGTAATTTTCTCGAGCCTCTTGGAGACTCGCACTTGCTCAGACAATTGTTTAGGTGTCATAGGAACGCAGCCACCACAATTACTAAGAATATACCTATGATTTGGAAAGTTGTTGCCCACGATCCGCGCGGCATCAGGCGCCATACTATCCCCAACCACCAGTATGTTCTTTTTGTCTCCTGCTATGTTGCAGCCCCTGTGATCAAACCCACCTTCCTTTGCGGGGTGGCACACCTCATAGTCACCATCCCAGTCAAACCTTTTGAGCTTCTCGGCTCTAAAGTCAACCTCCTGCAACTGATCAGAAGATTCAGCATGCACCAGGCCAAGGGCTGCCGACAGAATAATAGTCGCCGAAAGAGTAGCTGCCAATAAGAATACTTTTATTTTAATGACCTTTCTGTTTCTGAATGGCCTCTCGATTAATACGTAAGAAGCAAACGAAAAAATAAAAGTAAGTAACAACCATTGAGTCTTAACATGCCAAGTGGGCGTGGAATCAATAACTCTTCCAAACGCAAAGATGGGGTAATGCCACAGGTATAACGCGTAGGAAATTAATCCAACTCCAACAAATAACTTACTGGAAAGCACTTTTGTAACCAGCTCATCTTTACTAGAGAACCATATGATAAGGGCTGCTCCCACAACTGGCAATAGTGTGATAAATCCAGGATGATTCGACTCAAAGCCGACAAAGAACATTGAGTAAACAATAAGAACCAAGCCCAAAACTGGCATTATTTTATTGAGCAGGTTTTCATTTTCCTCTCTGGGGCGATAGTAATGAATACTAGCAAGCAGGCCTCCCGCTAATAGCTCCCAAAATCTGGTTGGCAGCATATAGAAAGAGAATGAGTGATCAACAGGAGTCATGTACTCTGCGAACAGAAGACTGAGCAAAAGCAATACCAGTAGAATCACTACTGTTTGTGATTTCCAGCACTTATAAATTGCCAGTAATATCAATGGAAAAAATATGTAGTACTGTTCCTCAACAGCTAGCGTCCATGTGTGAAGAAATGGTTTTAATTGTGCCGATTCAGCGCCATATTCTTGCAGACTAAAATGCCAGTAAAAGTTAGAGCCAAATGCCAGCGTGCTGAGTACCGACTTAGCAAAGTCTTCAAGTTGAGAAGGCAGCAAAAGGTACCACGCCACAGGCAAAGAAACCAAAATTACTGTGAACAAGGCAGGAAGCAGTCTTCGAGCTCGCCTTTCATAAAAGTTCACTAGGGAGAAACCCTGCGGGCTGTGATATTCAGACATGATAATGGTTGTAATCAGGTAACCCGAAATCACAAAGAAAATATCAACACCTAAGAAGCCTCCTTTGAGCAGCTTTACATCACCCAAAATAATATCCAGGTGATAGATGATGACTGCTAATACAGCAATTGCTCTCAATCCGTCGATTTCTGGCCTATAAGCTAGCTTCACTTTCAATATCTCATAATTTTTTCAATGGTGAATCTTACACGATTGAACACCTCTTAGGGCAAACCCCAAAACCATAAGGTATCCGTTCGCAAAGCTCGGTAATTTTAAACAATGCATGTTCACAGTAGGTTTACCCAACATCAAACAGAAGCTGCCGAACTATTTTGAGCGGTGAATAGGTTCGCAAGAAGGTGTTTATGCTTCAGGCTTTGCTATAGGTGCAGTATAGATTGCCCCGCGCGAGAACCGGCTCCCCCAGGCGAATCTATCCCCTTGAGGTTATTAGATTTAATGAAAATTTAGGCGTTTTCAGGTAAAGTCGTGGGTTGAGGCTGGTGGGGTTAATGAGCTCATAGGTATGGCCAGCGCCGTATATTGACATAGTTGAATAAAACAAACGCACTCGACGGGAAGCACCATGAGTAAGCCCAATACCCCCTACCAGCTCAAAGACATCAACTTGCCCTCCGGCGCGGTGTGGCACCAGTGTACCGTCAGCCATGCTGACCGTGCAGCGCTTATGGCGCAGCAGCCTCGCTGTATATGGCTGACTGGTTTATCAGGATCGGGCAAAAGCACCATTGCCAATGCACTGGATGCGACTTTTCACGCTAACGGCATCAAGTCTTTTCTGCTTGATGGCGATAATGTTCGCCACGGCTTAAATAAAGACCTTGGTATGACCGAGGCGGACCGGGCGGTGAATATCCGCCGAGTGGGCGAGGTTGCCAAGCTCATGGTGGATGCCGGTCTGGTGGTTATCTGTGCTTTTATTTCCCCCTACAACAGAGACAGGCAAATGGTGCGCTCGATCTTTGATCACAATCAGTTTCTTGAGATTTATTTAGAAACGCCTCTGGCTGTGTGCGAAGACCGTGACCCCAAAGGCCTCTACAAGAAAGCGCGTGCCGGCGTGATTAAGCAATTTACCGGCATTAGTGACCCTTACGAAACGCCCGAGAACCCAGAGGTGGTGATTAATACCGCTGACCTTGCGGTTGGTGATAGCGTAAAGCGTATTTTTGAAGCTTTGGCTCAATAGGTTAACTCTTTTACGGTAACTCCCCCCCACCCCAACCCTCCCCCGCAAGCGGGGGAGGGAGCTAAAAGCGGGAGGGGGAGTGAATCTTTTATGCCCGCGCCATTGATGCGTAAAATCAGCTTCTGCATTGACTCCCGAGGCTCTTATGTCACTGAATT
>DATBNH010000407.1:0-2885 GCA_036554405.1 Cellvibrionaceae bacterium
TCTGTGTAAGTGGATACGACAGGTTATAGAGCAAAATCTGGTAAATTTACGCAAAAAAAGGCACTATTATTCACTTAGACTATAAGATATTACAACAGGCAGGCCTTGGCGGCTACGCTTAGGTCTACTAGTATGGCAGTATGACACATGGTGATGCAGCTGATAGAGCTGGCATTAACGCCACACCCAGCCAACCGAGCAGGACGAATTATGACCAAGCTACTCACGCGGTTTTGTGCCGTTATTTTTCTTTTAAGCGCCGTACCGCTCAAGGCGGAAGACGGCTACGATATGTGGCTGCGCTATAACCCGGTAAGCGACAGCAAGCTGCAAAAGGCTTACAGCCAACAATTCAGCCAGGTGGTGGCCGAGGGCGACTCTGCCACTGTAAAGGCCACTACCGATGAGTTGGCTTTGGGCCTTGGCGGCCTGCTGGGTAAATCGATAGAAGTGAGCGCTCGCGTAAAGCGCAACAGCTTGGTGCTAGGAACACCCGAAAATTCCGAACTGATTGCCAGCCTTAATCTGGACGAGCGCCTGGCGGCCCTTGGCCCCGAGGGGTTTATTATTGAGCGCACCCGTATTGACCGCAAAGACGCCACCATTATTGCAGGCCAGACTGATACCGCTGTGCTCTACGGGGCTTTTCATCTGCTGCGCCTGTTGCAAACCCACACCGATGTTAGCGACATTGCTGTTAGCTCGGCGCCCAAGGTTAAGCACCGGGTAGTCAACCATTGGGATAACCTCAACCGTCTGGTGGAGCGTGGCTATGCCGGTTTATCCCTATGGGACTGGGGCACCCTGCCCGCCTGGAAAGACAACCCACGCTACCGCGATTACGCCCGCATTAACGCCTCGTTGGGTATTAATGGCACGGTGATTAACAACGTAAATGCCGATGCGCGCATTCTTAACGAAGAGTTTTTAACCAAAACCGCTGCGCTGGCGGAGGCGTTTCGCCCCTACGGTATAAAAACCTACATTTCTATTAACTATAACTCGCCGGTGATGCTGGGTGACCTGGATACCGCCGACCCGCTAGACCCGAAAGTGGCCCAATGGTGGAAAGACCGCGCCGCCATGATCTACAAGAAGATCCCCGACTTTGGTGGCTTTTTGGTTAAGGCTAACTCTGAAGGCCAGCCCGGCCCCCACGATTACAACCGCAACCACGCCGAGGGTGCCAATGTATTGGCCGAGGCGCTGGAGCCTTTCGGTGGCCTGGTGTTCTGGCGGGCGTTTGTATACAACCCGGAACAAGGCGACCGCTTTCGCGAGGGCTACGACGAGTTCGAACCGCTCAATGGCAAGTTTAAAGACAATGTAATTGTGCAGATTAAAAACGGCCCTATCGACTTTCAGCCGCGCGAGCCCTTTTCACCTTTGTTTGGTGTGCTGGATAAAACCAATGTAGCACTGGAGCTGCAAGTGACTCAGGAGTACTTCGGATTTTCTTACCACTTAGCCTATCAGGGCCCCTTGTTTGAAGAGGTGCTGGATAGCGATACTTACGCCCGTGGGGAAGGCAGCACCATCGGCAAGATCTTAGGTGGCGAAGTGTTTGAGTATACCCACACCGGTATGGCCGGCGTGATTAACCCCGGCACCGATCGCAACTGGACTGGCCACCCGTTTGTGCAATCGAGCTGGTACGCCTTTGGCCGCATGGCCTGGGATTACACCTTGCGCTCGGAGGAAATTGGCGACGAATGGCTGCGCATGACCTTTAACAACAACCCAGCCTTTCTTGACCCCATGCAGACGGTAATGGAAATCTCCCGGGAGGCGGGTGTGAATTACCGCAATCCGCTGGGGCTTACACATTTGTATGCCCAGGGTCACCACTATGGCCCCGCGCCCTGGCACGACACCTCGGGCCGTCCCGACTGGACAGCGTTTTATTATCACCGCGCCAGCGAAGATGGCATCGGCTTTGATCGTACCGCCAGCGGCTCCAACGCCATAGCGCAATATCATGAGCCGCTGCGCAGCCGCTTTGCCGACCCTGCAACCACGCCCGAAGACTTGCTACTGTGGTTCCATCATTTGCCTTGGGATTATGAAATGCAATCGGGCCGGACCTTGTGGCAGGAGTTGGTTTACAAATACGACCAAGGCGTAGAACAGGTGCGCACGATGCAGGCGCAATGGCATCAGATTGAAGGGTTAATTGATCAACAGCGTTTTATCCAGGTAAAAGCGCTGCTGGAGATTCAATTGCGCGATGCCATTTATTGGCGCGATGCCTGTATCACTTACTTTCAAAGCAAGTCTGGCCTGCCGCTACCCGAGGGATCAGCCAAACCCGAGCGCACGCTGGAGTTTTTTATTAACGACGAGAAAAAACGCTATATCCCCGACCCTTGGCACCCCGCCAGTAGCGGCGGCCAGCACTGATAAAAAGCCCCCGCTGCGGTAGCAGCGGGGGCTTTTTTAAACACGTTTAGTGTAAACGCGCCAATACTTCCGCCCTATTGGTTATCGGTAAAGCCACTAATATACCCTCGTTGGAGCGCGGGTAAATTCCGGTTAACGCCGTAATATTCACCTGATGAGTCACCACCACGATCGGCTTACCCGGCGGTAATTGGTTTAACCACTGGCGGGTGTCAGCGGTGTACTGCTCAGCATCACCACGCCCGGCGAAAAAAGAACCTAGAAAATCCAGAGTCGTCACCGGCCCCAGGTTGATTAAGTTGGCCGTCTCCACGCAGCGGCACCAGGGGCTGGAATATACCGCCACTGCCGACGAGGTGTGTGCGGCTAATAGGCTGTGCCAACCGGCTGCTTGAGCGCGCCCCTGTTCATTCAAATTTCGCTGGGTGGTGCAATCGTCTATCACAAAGCCCGCCGGATCACCGGTGCCTGGGGCCAGCGAGTGG
>DATBNH010000419.1:0-5768 GCA_036554405.1 Cellvibrionaceae bacterium
GTGCGCAGCGTCGGGATTTCGCTGATACCGGGGAAGTCACTGAGCCCACCGGGTGCGGCCGGCAGCGCAAGCCATGGGGCAAGGACCTTCAACTCATGGAGGGCGGCGCAGCATTGCCGCAGCAGAGCCCGTGCCCACCAGCTCGCATCGGTCACAGAGCCTGTCTCTGAGATGACGGTGCTGGCATGATCCCGGGCGGGTTGCTGTTCGGAAACTTTATCTGTTTCCATGTAGACGCAGGTTTCTTCAGTCTGGCTTCTCGCCAGTTTATCAGAGAGAGGCGCGAGGCTGTCGGCAAATTCTCTGGCACCCGTTTCCAGCAGCTCAAGGCGGAGCCATGCTGCCTGGAGCGTAGCCGGCCGGGAATCACAGGCAGACTGCAGATTGGCCTGAAGTTCAATGAGCGCGGCCGGAGTGTCACCTTCCAGCGCATCGATCAGGATCATCAGGGTATCGGTGAGCCCGTCAAAGCAGCGCATCTCAATAATCTTTCCATCGGGGAGTGCAAGCAGCCCCTGACGTAAGGTCAGCAGATGGGCAGCCAGATTGCCGCTATCAACAGATGAGATGTAATGCGGTTTCAAGGGTTGCAGCGATTGGGTATCGTACCAGTTGAAGAAGTGCCCCCGGTAGCGTTCCATGATTTCCATCGTGCCGAATGCATTGGTGGTGCGTTCGATCAGTTTTCCGGCCGGAATGTAGCCGAAGTCGAATGCGGACAGATTCGCCAGTAATGAAAGCCCCATATTGGTCGGCGACGTACGATGTGCAACGGCTGCAACGCGATACTCCTGATAGTTGTCAGGGGGCAGCCAGTTGTCCTGGGGGCCGACAAAGGTCTCGAAGAACGCCCAGGTCTTGCGCGAAAGTTTGCGCAGGAAGAAAATCTGCTCAGTACTCAGTCTCACTTCGCGGCGGGTGAGCGGCCGGCTTAACCACCAGGCAATGACAGGAGAAAGCAACCATAAGGACAGAGCTGGCCCCGCCGCTAACAGAGTGACCGGGTTAGACAGCAGCAGAGCCATCACGGTTGCAGAGGCAATAACCGGTGCTGTCCACATCAGGCGGAAAGATCCGATAAGGTCTGTGCGGCTTTTTTGCTCCGGGTGGCAGGACGGATCCCATTCGAGGAGCAGCTTGTGCGTGACCAGCATTCGCCACGCTGCGCGCGCAATGGCATCCAGACTGAAGTATGCCTCATAGGGAAGAGCCGCCAATTCAAAGGCCGCCTGAGTGAAGCGTTTTTTGGCAGAGTCCATTGCGAAGGCGATATGCTGGGCTGGCAGCCGATCGGCAGGTTTCCGGAATATTTCTATCACAGAGGCCAGCAGGTGCGGAGCCATGATGATGAGGATCACCAGCAAGGTCCAAAACCAGGCCGGCATCAGGAGCGTCCAGCCGAGCAGCAATAGCACTGTTAATGCCGCGGGTACCAGGCTGCGCCTAAGGTTGTCAAATATCTTCCATTGTGACAGCCTCGAGAGCGGGTTCTTCTGACGACTCTGCCCGGCTCCCGGCACACGCGGCAGAAGCCACCCGGCAATCTGCCAGTCGCCGCGAATCCAGCGATGCCGGCGGCTCACATCCGCGCTGTAACGGGTAGGGTATTCCTCGTATAACTCCACATCGCTCAACAGTCCCGAGCGGGCATAACAGCCCTCAATCAGATCATGGCTGAGAATATGGTTCTCGGGAAAGCGTCCATTTAAGGATCGATTGAGCGCATCTATGTCGTAGATCCCTTTGCCGATAAACGAGCCTTCACCGAAGAGATCCTGGTAGATGTCAGAGACGGTGCGAGTATAGGGGTCAATGCCGGGGGTTCCGCCGTACAGTCGGGCATAGCGCGACCTGTTGGTCCCCGGCAGGCTTGCGCTTACCCGGGGCTGAAGGATGCCGTATCCCGCACAGACGCGCTGCTCATCCTTCTCATAATGCGCAAGGTTGAGGGGGTGAACCATAGTGCCGATAAGCTGCCAGGCGGCGTCGCGCGGCAGCTGCGTATCCGTGTCAAGGGTGATCACGTATTTCACCTTTGCCAGGCGTGCAGTTTCGCCGGCAATAAGGGAGAAGCAATCGCTTGGGCCACCGAGCAAAAACGAATTCAAGTCACTAAGCTTGCCGCGCTTACGCTCGTAACCCATCCAAATTTCTTCCACCGGGTTCCAGCGGCGAGGACGATGAAACAGAAAGAAGGTGCCGCGATTCTCTCTGCTGTATTTTTCATTCAGTTGGGCAATTTTTTTATGGGCCTGGCGCAGCAGCAGCGCATCCTCCGGCAGGGTCTCCTTGTCCGCATCCCGAAAATCGGTTAAAAGGGCAAAATGCAGGTTTTCATCCCGGTTTGGCAGCATACGGATTTCCAGCGCTTTAACCAGATCTTCAACATTCTCAACGCTGGTCAGCATGGTTGGCACTACGACCAGGGTGCGCGATTCCGGCGGAATACCTTTTGAAAAGTCCATTCTCGGCAGCCGCTTCGGCGACACCAGCAGGGTCGATAAAGCGTTTACCAGCGCTACCGCCAGTTGACTGCTGGCTAACAGCAAAAGGAGGGCAATCAACATCAGTGTCCAATAGTGCACTCCGCCGGCAGATACTTTTGCCAGCAGGCTTGCGCTAAGGAGCAATGTTATCAGCGTCACAGCGCCTGAATAAATGAGCAGCGGGGAACGGCTTAGGGTTCTGGTGAGTCTCTCGAATAGGGTAAGGCTTACGCCTGCCGTTTTTTCAAGCTGCGGCAATCCCTTGTCGATCAGGTAGAATCCCACATGTGCAGTGAGATCATCGCCGCCTTTCCCGGCCGCACCGTCCTTTGCCAGCCGGACAGCTCTCTTCGCTACCTCGCCTTCGGATAGGGGACTCTGCTTGGCGATCTTTTCTATGGCATGGCGATAGCGATCACGGCTGGCAAAATCCATCTTGCCATAGATACCATTGGGATCCGCAAGCAGTGTCTGCTCGACAACGCTCATCGCCTCGACAAACCCGCTCCAGTCCATTATGCCCAGAAACCGGAGACTGCGGATACTGTTGCTAATGGAGACCTGATTGGCAGCTTGTTGCCGGTTTGCCGACTCCACCAGCTGCTCAATCGTCAGGCCCGATTCAACGAGCTGCTGCTCAATCCAGTTCAGCGGCAATGCCAAAGCGGGACTGCGTCCCTGCAGCTGGCGCATAAATTCCGAAACAAACGCCTCGGTCATCGGCGGGTTCGAGCGTGCCATGTCTGCAATTACCAGAATCAGATCTTTGGGATTCTTCTCTGCGCTTTCGATCATCTGCCCGGTCCAGAAAAGAGCGAGGTCCCGGTCACTTCTGCCCGCGGCAATACGGACTGCGATGTGATGGATATTTTCGATCAGGGCCAGACGCATCATGATGGGAATCGCCCATAGTTCGCCCAACTTGAGAGCGGTGACGCTCTGGTAGGCAGTCACAAAAAGGCTGAGCCTTTCCGGGTCTATCCATCCGTCACCGTATAAGATTCCCTCCAGCGCGATGTCATAGACGCGCGGAAGACCAGCCGATGAGCCCTTCAGTAAGCAGGGCAACTCCCGACTGTAATGCTTGGGCAAATGGCTCTTTGCTGTGCGGATTTGTTCTTCAATCAGATAGAAGTTATCGAGCAGCCATTCACTCGCTGGCGTGATCCTGTGGTGCGCCTCTACCGCCGTCGTCAGCTGGTTGTAAAGGTCGACAAGAAAATGCTCGTTTACCTTCAGCCGCGCCAGAAGCTGCTCTCTATGGTATTCCGAAGTCAATTTGTGCGAGGCTGCTAAATGCCTGCCATGCTGCTCCAGATGATTGGAAGAGATCAACTTGGAGCGCATCAGCGACTCCTGGCCGGAGTACTTTGGCGGCATGCCAATGCGCACAATACTGAGGATCAGTTCACCTAAACTTTTGAAGATAGTCATGCTGCTTGTTTTCAATTTAAAGGCTCTCTCTTTGCCGCTAAATCCTCCTGAAATGCATATTCAGGATGCCTGCTCATGTCATGCCTATTGCCTACGGAAATCTAAGCCAATATTTAATATGATATCTCCCCCTTATTTCCACAATTAAAATAGAGGGGATGGCTATTTTGTCATAAGCGCTCATACTGCTGCTCGCTTTGAACTGTTCGACTGTAGGATAGAGTCCCTTCTTATCACTGCTGCTAAACACTTTAAAAGCTGCTTTATCCGGAATTCATCTCTGACCCCAAGGTCATGGTTACAATATAAAGATACTTTGTTGATGTATTTTATTACGTCAACAAAGTATAATACAAAATATTTTTTATAATGTTATAAAATGAAAATACACGGTTAAGGTGAGGGAATCTCCAATAAAATCATATACCAATAATTTTCAGAATTTATCATGCTTTCCTTTTTAAGGAGATCATCATATGGCAACTGAAGGACAAGCTTATCGGCAAGAGATTATTGCTACACAAGTAACGAATGGATTAAGCAAAGCTGAATTTTTTAAGATCAATAACATAAATCCAGCCACTTACTATTACTGATTTAAGAAAATTAATACTCAATAAAAAACCAAAATGCAATAGGATACTGCCTCTTGTACTCACTCTCAGCTCTGCATTTCCTTTGCTTTTTTAGCTATTATCTTAATTTTTAGAGTGTTTTTAGTTAACTGAATATGTATTAATCCGGCTAACAGTCCCCATAGTGTCGAGCCAATACCCAAGAGTGAAACACCCGACATTGTCAGAAGAAAAGTCAGCAAAGCTGATTCTCGGAATTGTTCTTTTTCAAAAGCCGTTTGCAGGCACATTTGCAATGTGCCTAACAAAGCAAGCCCTGCTAATATGTCTGTAATTCCACCGGGTAAAAACAGAAAGATATCGACTAAGCTTGTGGCAAAAATACCGGCAATAATATAAAAAACGCCAGCCCATATTGCCGCCCGGTAGCGTACCGTTTTATCCGGATCGACTTCTTCATTCATACAGATAGCAGCTGAAATGGCAGCGAGGTTGACACTAAAACCACCGAATGGTGCAGCGAATAGATTGGCCAGTCCTGTGCCTATTAATATTGGCTTGACGGGTGTCTCGTATTGATAATTTCTGATCATGACAATACCAGGTAAATTCTGTGAGAGCATGGTGATCACATAGAGTGGAATACTCAGATTAATCATCGCCCAGAAATCAAACTCCGGCGTCACCCATGATGGCTGCGCAACAGAGAGTATAATTTCTTGATCCGTGAATGCACCCGTCATGATTGCGCAGATAATGCCTGTCGTCAGTAACAGCACCATTGAATAACGAGGAAAAAAACGTTTACCGAGAAAAAAACTGACAAACATACTGAAGAAGATGACCGGGTTACCCATCAACGGAGTGAAGGCCTTCAGGCAAAATGGCAGTAGAATGGCAGCCAGCATAGCCGTCGCTAACTGAGCAGGAATTTTTTCTAACATTCGGCTTAATGGCGTGATCAGTCCGGTCAATATAATTAAGACTGCAGAGACAACAAAGGCGCCAATAACCACAGGTAACTCGTATTGGGTCGCCCCGCTAACTAATATGACAGCGCCCGGCGTTGACCATGCCGTTAAAATAGGCGCCTTATAAAACCACGAAAAAAGGATAGTGGTAAGTCCGGTTGCAATACCAAGGGTAAGCAGCCAGCTGCCAATTTGCGCCGATGATGCGCCAGCAGAGGTAGCGGCTTGAATTATAATAAAAACAGAGCTGCTGTAGCCGACCAAAACAGCACTAAAGCCGGCAAATAAGTGGCTGATGTTGA
>DATBNH010000447.1:0-7186 GCA_036554405.1 Cellvibrionaceae bacterium
CGAGCAAGCACTGTATGGATAATCCCCGCTTGCTAGTGACCGGTGCTAACGGCCAGCTAGGCCGCGAGTTGGCCGCGCTGGCGCCAAGCCACCCACAATTTGATTGGCATTTTACCGGCCGCGCCGCGCTGGATTTAACCGATAGCCATGCTATCGCCGCGCTGGTGGATGAGTTGCAACCGTCGATAATTATCAACGCGGCGGCTTACACCGCTGTCGACAAAGCCGAAGCCGAGCCGGAGCTGGCGTTTGCCGTTAACCACCACGCCGTAGCGGCGCTGGCTAGCGCCGCCGCTCGCTGCAATGCCGGCCTGATTCATATTTCCACCGATTATGTGTTCGATGGCAGTGCGCAAACGCCCTACCGCGAAACCGATAGCACCGCTCCGGCCAGCGTTTACGGGCAGAGTAAACTCGCCGGTGAACAGGCATTTCAGGCCAGCAATGCCCGCGGTGTTATTGTGCGCACCAGCTGGGTGTATTCGGCCTTTGGCAATAACTTTGTCGCCACTATGCTGCGACTCGGTGCCGAGCGGGAACAATTGGGTGTGGTGACCGATCAATCTGGCAGTCCCACGTGGGCGGCGGATTTGGCCCGCGCCTTAATTCAGATTGCCGCCAGCGAGGGGCTGCTGAACAAACGTGCCGAGGTCTATCATTACAGTAATCAGGGCGTATGCAGTTGGCATGAGTTCGCCACCCACATCATGGCGGCGCGACAACTGCCCTGCCGGGTGGACGCTATTACCAGTAAAGAGTACCCAACCCCGGCACCGAGACCAGCTTTCAGTGCTTTAGCTACCGATAAAATTTGCCGCGACTTTAATCTCAGTATTCCCCATTGGCAACCAAGCCTGTTACAAGCGTTGCAAGCGTTCGTCTGAGTGCGGGTCATTTCCCAATACCCTCAGGATTGAGTAGAATTGCCGGCTGAATTTTCTGTTTCACCTGCGCTGTATTTATGGCCTTATACCGCCAACAGCTAAAGAGAGTAGTTTCATGGGTCTTACAGCGCCGTTTTTGCCCTCTGGCAGACCCCTCTTGCTGGCCGCAAGCTGGCACTTGGCAGTGGCTATGCTGATTGCCAATCCCGCTTTTGCCGCCGACCCTGACCACTCTCAATTAGACTGGGTACCCGCCGAACAACTCACCCCCGAGCAGCGTGAACAATTGCCCTCCGGCTGTTGCGGCGCTTTTATCAGCCCCTTACAGTTGGAGCCCTCAGGCCTTTCTATAGAGCAATTGCCGATACGGGCCGAGGCGCGCCGCTCACTGTCGGATGCCAACCGGCGTGTCACCTTTGAAGGAGAGGTAGAACTCAGCCAGGGACCGCGTTTACTCAGAGCTGACCAAGCCACAGCCGATCAGCAAAATCGCGAGCTGACGCTTCAGGGCAATGTCGAGGTGCGCGAACAGGGCCTGCTGATTCGCGCCGACAGCGCGCGAATGAATCTCGACAATCAGGACGCCGAGTTGGTTAACAGCACCTTTGTTCTGCACCAGTCACGTATTCACGGCAGCGCCGGAAATTTGCAAAAATTTGGCAACCGCTTAATCAGCCTAAGCGACGGCAGTTTTACCACCTGTGAGCCAGATCGGCGCTACTGGGCACTCTATGCCAGCCGTGTGGATCTGTACCCTGAAAAGAATTACGGCAGCGCCCGTCACGCACGCCTGACCATTAAAGATGTGCCGGTACTGTATATTCCCTACATGCGTTTTCCCATAGGCGATCAACGCCAGAGTGGACTGCTGTTTCCCGCCTTCAGCAGCAGTAATCGCAACGGCACCGAGCTTTCTCTGCCGGTGTACTGGAATATTGCCCCCAATATGGATGCCACGCTGACACCACGCTACTTATCCAAGCGCGGCCTGGTATGGGAGGGTGAACTGCGCCATTTATCACCCTTTTTTAAAACCCAGGTCAACGGCGGCTACCTCAGCCGCGATCGCGGCGACTCCAATCTCGGTGATGCTGCAAACAACGCTGAAGCCGATCTACATCGAGGCGAAGACCGCTGGATGATTAACCTGACTCAGACCGGCGGCCTATCGAGTCGGCTTAAAACAGCCATTGATTACACCGATATCAGCGATGCCGAATATCTGCTGGATATTAACAGTAGCAATACCGACGTTAACCGCCAGGCTGTGGTGCGCAAGAGCGGTGCGCTGAGCTATACCAGTCAGGACTGGCGCGTTGGCGCCAGCGTTGAGGAGTTTCGCCAGCTCAATCAGGCCCGCCAAAAACCCTATAAGGAATTGCCACGACTCTACGCCGACGGCCACTACCGCTGGGATCAGTGGCGATTGGAGCTGACCAATGAATACACCCGTTTTGATTTGACCCAATACTATAACGGCCCCACCGATCGGCTACTGACCGGCGAACGGTTGCGCACCGATTACAATATCAGCTGGGATCAACGCTGGTTGTGGGGCTTTGTGCGTCCGCGTGTAGGCGTGAAAACCCTGTCTTATCAATTGCAACAGGCCGATGCTAACGCGGCGGCAGAAGCAGTATATAGCCGCTCTCCAACACTGACAGCGCCCCAGGCAAGCCTGGATATGGGTCTGTTCTTCGAGCGCTTCACTAAACTGGCAGGCAACGAATATGTACAGACATTAGAGCCACGCCTGTTTTATTTTTACAGTGCCCAACGTAATCACGATGCACTCTACAATCCATTGAACGACAATAATTTGCCGATCAATTTTGATACGACTTACCTGACCTTCAATTATAACCAACTGTTTCGCACCACCCGTTTTGCCGGTGGCGACCGCATTGACGACGCCAACCAGCTCGCTGTCGGCATCACCAGCCGTTTTATTGCTGCGGATACCGGAGTGGAATTACTGCGTTTGAGTTTGGGGCAAATTTACCGCTTTGAAGCACCGGTGATCGGTCTGGCTCCCGGCAATTTGCCCGAGGAACAACTGGCCGAGCGCTCTGAATACGCGGTACAAATCAGTGGTATACTCAATCCCAACTTGCGCCTGTCCGGCGATGCGCTATACAGTGAGCAAGACAACACCATCACCAATGCCAGCACTACTATTGAGTACAGTGATAACAGCAACCGTATTGCCAGCCTGACCTACCGCTATCAACGCCAGCTGCGCAGTGTCACCCGCGATGGACAGACGTCTATTGAAGATCAGAGCCTGGATCAACTGGATCTGGGACTATTTTTGCCCATCAATGAGAGTTGGAGTGTTATTGGCCGCAGTCAATACGACTTTACCTATGAGCGGGAACTCGATACCTTTGCCGGGTTCGAATACAACGACTGCTGTTACCGGGTGCGCTTTTTATGGCGCCGCTGGCTGGATTTTGATTACTCCGGCAGCAATCTGCTAGGCAACATCAGCAGTACCGATTACGATCGGGGTTATTTTATTGATCTGCAACTGAAAGGGCTCGCCAGTATCAGTGAGCGCGTCGGCGATCTGCTCAGCAAAACCATTTTAGGCTACGAGAAGCGCGAAGAGACCCTTCGCTAAATCACTTATGAAGATACCTATGATAAAACCTGTCCATATTTTACGTTTCTGGCTCTGCGCCACTACGGCAATAGCCTGTGCCCACACCTATGCCGAGACCGAAATCATCGACCGCGTGATTGTGGCACTGGATACCGGCGTAGTCTTGCAAAGCGAGTTTGATGCCCGTAAAGAAGCCGTACTCGAGCGTTTGCAGGAACAGCCACAAATGCCGCCGATGGAGCTATTGAATCAACAGATTCTGGATCAATTGATTCTTGAGCAAATTCAAATTGAAGAGGCTGCCCGCTACGGCATGGAAATCAGCGACGCCCAGCTCAATCAGGCTTTACAAGGTGTTATAGCCAGCAACAACGCCTCATCTATGGAGGAATTTGCCGCTGCACTCAACAGTCAAGGCCTTAGTCTGCATGAGGTGCGCGCGCAAATTCGCCGCGATCTGCTGATCAACCAGGTGCAACAGGCAGTGGTCAACAACCGTATTCGCGTTACCGATCAGGAGATCGATAATTTTCTCGAGTCCAGCGATGGCCGCCTGGCTACCAGCCCTGACTACCTGCTCGGGCATATTCTCATCAACGCCTCCGCCTCAGCCGGTGATAAAGCCGTAGCCGCCGCTGAAGCAAAAGCAAAAGACCTCTATCAACAGCTGCAACAAGGTGCCGACTTTGAAGCCTTGGCTATTACCCACTCCAATGATTCCAGCGCCCTGCAGGGCGGCGACCTGGGTTGGCGTAAACTGACCCAACTGCCTGAGCTGTTCGCCGACGTGGTGAGTAATCTGGCCGTGGGAGAAGTCTCGGAACCAGTGCGCTCTGGTGCCGGTTTTCACTTGCTGAAAAACCGCGAACAACGAGGCGGTGGCGCACAGTTAGTTAACCAAACCCGGGCACGTCATATTCTGATTAAAACCAGCGAAATTATGGACGACGAAACGGCCCAGGAGCGGCTCCTTGCACTGAAAAAAGAAATTGAAGACGGCGCTGACTTTGCAGTGCTGGCGCGAGAAAACTCTGAAGATATAGGCTCTATGCTACAAGGTGGAGACCTGGGCTGGGCTATGCCGGGCATGTTCGTGCCCGAGTTTGAGCAAACCATGGCCAAAGGCGAGATTGACGAGATTAGCGAGCCCTTCAAAAGCCAGTTTGGCTGGCATATTCTGCAAGTGACTGACCGCCGCGAGGAAGATGTTTCGGATATGGTGATACGCAATCGCGCCGCCGAAATGTTGCGCGCCAGGCGCTTTGATGAAGAATTACAGGTGTGGCAAACCGAACTGCGCGAAGATGCCTTTATCGACATTAAGGAATTCCCCCGTTAATGCAGGCAGTTACTACCACTTCGCGTATTGCCATTACACCGGGCGAGCCCGCCGGTATCGGCCCGGACCTGGTGCTTTCGCTCGCGCATTCGGCTAAAACACAACAGTGGGTCATCATAGCCGATCCGGCCCTGTTGCAAGCGCGCGCGCGCGAACTGGGGCTGGAGGTCACCGTAGAGCTTTTTGATCCGGCAAAGCCTGCCCACATCACCCCACCTGGCCACCTGTGCGTGTTGCCTCGCGCACTGGCCGAACCGACCACTACCGGCGTGTTATCGGCGGCCAATGCGCCCTATGTACTGGCCACGTTAGACAGCGCCATTGACGGCTGCATGGACGGCACCTTTGCCGCCATGGTCACCGCACCCGTACACAAAGGCATTATTAACGATGCTGGCATTGCCTTCAGTGGCCACACCGAGTATCTGGCTGCGCGCACCGGTACACACAAGGTAGTGATGATGCTCGCCACCGAAGGTCTGCGGGTAGCGCTGGCAACCACCCACTTACCATTAAAAGATGTCGCCGCGGCCATCACCGACGCCGAGCTGTCCCAGGTTATCGAAATTTTACACCGTGATCTGATCGCGCAATTCGGCATTGCCGCTCCGCGCATTCTGGTCTGTGGTCTTAACCCGCACGCCGGCGAAAGCGGACATATGGGCCGCGAGGAAATTGATGTCATCGAGCCGGTGCTAAAGCGCCTGCGCAGTCGCGGCATTAACCTTATCGGTCCGCTCCCGGCAGACACATTATTCACTCCCAAGTATTTAGATAACGCCGATGCTGTGCTGGCCATGTACCACGATCAAGGCCTGCCAGTATTGAAATATAAAGGCTTTGGTCGCGCTGTTAATATCACCCTGGGATTGCCGATTATCCGCACCTCCGTGGATCACGGCACCGCGCTGGATCTGGCCGGTAGCGGCCGCGCCGACACCGGCAGTCTGCTAACTGCACTCACTTATGCCGAAACCATAGTAGCTGCGCGCAGGCCTCACTTATGAGCAACTTCAAACCCGGCGCGCCACACAAGGCGCGCAAACGTTTTGGCCAGAATTTTCTCACCGATCACACCGTTATTGATCGCATCGCCGCAGCCGTATCTCCGCGCCCCGGCGATATAGTCGTGGAAATTGGCCCAGGTCAAGGCGCACTCACCGAGCCTTTAGCCGCTGCGGCCGATATTCTGCATGTGATTGAATTGGACCGGGATCTGGTGCCTTGGCTCAAGGTGCGTTTTGAAAAGCACCCGGATTTTACTCTGCATCAATGCGATGCCTTAAAATTTGATTTTGCCACCCTGGTGCGCGATGACAATCCGCTGCGTATTGTTGGCAATTTGCCTTACAATATTTCCACACCGTTAATTTTTCATCTATTGAGTTTTGTCGGCAAGGTGCAAGACATGCACTTTATGCTGCAAAAAGAAGTAGTCAAACGCATGGCTGCCGCCCCTGGCGAAAAAGCCTATGGGCGATTAAGTGTGATGGTGCAGTATTACTGCCAGGTGGATGCCCTATTCGAGGTGCCGCCCGAATCGTTTGATCCGGCGCCCAAGGTAGACTCTGCCATTGTCAGGCTCACACCCCACATCACACTGCCGCACCCGGCCATCAATATCAGTATACTGGAGCAGGTCGTTAACACGGTTTTTCAACAGCGCCGTAAAACCTTGCGCAACGGCCTTAAAAATATACTCAACAGTGAACAACTGGACACTCTGACACTGGATTTAACGCGCCGCGCGGAAACCCTGTCGCTGGCTGAATTTGTCAGTTTGAGTGATACTATTCATCAACTTCTTAACTCATGACACACCCCATGACTCACCCGATTGCTATTGTTGTCACTACCGCCTATCTGGACGCGCACTCGCAGCCACAGGCGGCACGCTACGCTTTTCGTTACACCATCGATATCACTAACCAAGGTGATGAACCGGTGACTCTGGTCAGCCGTCACTGGCGTATTACCGACGCCAACGAACAAGTACAAGAGGTACAGGGCGCAGGTGTAGTGGGAGAACAACCTGAAATTGACCCAGGTCAAACCTTCACCTACACCAGCGGCGCTATTTTGCAAACCCAAACGGGTATTATGCAAGGAAGTTATCAAATGCGCCGCGCCGACGGCAGTGAATTCGACGCGCCGATTCCGGCCTTCGCCCTGGTGCCACCCACGGCGCTGCACTGACAGGTACCTACCGTAAAGAACAGGAAGTAACATGAACACCTACGCCGTCGGCGATATACAAGGTTGTTTAAAACCGCTGGAGAAACTGCTGGAAAAAGTCGCTTTTGACCCCAGCGTCGACAAGCTCTGGATTGCCGGCGATATGGTTAATCGTGGTCCGAG
>DATBNH010000449.1:0-3451 GCA_036554405.1 Cellvibrionaceae bacterium
TGCCCTCTTTGGCCAGTAAATCCATTATTCTCCCTGTTCTGCCACAACCGACATCAAGAGCTTTTCTTCTCGATTTTGCAAACGATATCGCTCTCTTATGCTGATCGATTCCGTTTCCCATATTGAAACGATCTTCAGACCAACGATCTGTAATTGAGTCGTAGTTTTTTCCCGTTTGAGCAGGGTTCATAGTGTGTATTCCTGCCGCCTAAATATACGGCGCCCGAAACGCGCATCCAGAATTTTCTTGTTACATGTTGGATTGGCCAAGGCTTTTAGTTCCTATATTACCCATGAAACGTCGTGTGTTAATAATCTAATAGCTTAACATTTATAGAGCCGCTTGGTGATGAAGAAGGGGAATCTGTAATGGCTGTGATAGCTCAGATGCTTGAGCTGTCCTTTTAATAGCCCGCGGTGCTGCGGGGGGTACGCGGTGACGTGTGGATTAACCATAGTGCAAATTGGCGGGCTGATCAACTGTTGAACTGGATTCCCTTCTTCAAGGGAATGACCGGGAGGCTGAGGGGGTAGGTGATAGAGCCAAGTCATCGAATCACCGATCATTCGATGATCGATGACTCGTTGATCACTCAGTTTTCTATGGTGGCGATCTTTTCCGCCTGCTCTTGCAGTTTTTTCAGGCTTTCGGCGATGTCGGCCATTCTGTCTTGCTCTTTGGCAACTACCTCGGCCGGGGCTTTTTGTACAAAGCCGGGGTTGGCGAGTTTGCTTTCTATGCGTTCGTGCTCTTTACTGAGCTTGTCAATTTCTTTATTGAGGCGGGCAAGTTCTGCTTCCACATCAATCAGCCCGGCCATGGGTACGAGTATTTCCAGCTTACCTACCAGCGCGGTGGCGGCCATGGGCGCTTCGTCTTCTGCTTGCAACCAATGAATGGCCTCAAGGTTGGCCAGTTTTTGTAGTGACAGTTGATTGTCTTGCAAGCGCTGGTAATCATCTGCACTGCCGTGCTGCATATAAAGTGGTATGGCTTTGCCGGGGGAAATATTCATTTCGCCGCGAATATTGCGCACGCCCACAATCACGCCTTTCATCCATTCCACGCCGTCCACGGCGCTATGATCGATTTTGTTATTGTCGGCCACTGGGTAGGGCGCCAGCATAATGGTATCGCCACTTTTACCGGCCAGGGTTTTAACGCGCTGCCAGATTTCCTCGGTAATAAAAGGAATCAGCGGGTGCGCCAAACGCAAGCTAGCCTCCAGCACCCGAATCAGGGTGCGGCGGGTGCCTTTTTTCTGCGCGGCGCTGGCATTGTCGTCCCAGAGTACGGGTTTGGATAGCTCCAGATACCAATCGCAGTATTCATTCCAGAAAAACTCGTAAAATGCCTGAGTGGCCAAATCCAATCGGTAGGTATCAAACGCTTCGGTGACTGCCTGTTCGGCTTGTTGTAAACGGCTGATAATCCAGCGGTCGGGCAGCGACAAAGTATAATTGCCGCTGTTGTCCTGATCGCAATCGTGCTCTTCGGTATTCATCAATACATAGCGGGTGGCGTTCCATAATTTGTTGCAGAAATTGCGGTAGCCTTCCACCCGGCCCATGTCGAATTTAATATCGCGCCCGGTAGAGGCCAGCGAACAAAAAGTCATACGCAGGGCATCGGTGCCGTAGGCGTCAATGCCCTCGGGGAATTCCTTGCGGGTTTGCTTTTCAATTTTTTGCGCGTCTTTAGGGCGCATTAAACCCTGGGTGCGTTTGGCTACCAGCGACTCCAAATCAATACCGTCAATAATATCCAGCGGATCGAGCACATTGCCTTTGGACTTACTCATCTTGGCGCCCTGGCTGTCGCGCACCAGGCCGTGAACGTACACGGTTTTAAACGGTATCTGCGGCGTGCCCGCGTCGTCTTTGATCAAGTGCAGGGTGAGCATAATCATGCGTGCTACCCAGAAGAAAATAATATCAAAGCCGGTGACAAGCAAATCCGTGGGGTGGAATTTTTTCAAAAATTCCGTTTGCTCGGGCCAGCCCAGAGTAGAAAAAGTCCACAGGCCTGAGCTGAACCAGGTGTCCAGCACATCGTCGTCTTGGCGTAAGCTGACCGATTGCCCCAAACTGTATTTGCTGCGCACCTCGGCCTCGTTGCGGCCCACATACACCTTGCCGCTGTCGTCGTACCAAGCGGGAATTCGGTGGCCCCACCACAGTTGCCGGCTAATGCACCAATCCTGAATATCGCGCATCCACGAGAAGTACATATTCTCGTACTGCTTGGGCACAAATTGAATCTGACCCTTTTCTACGGCGGCAATGGCCGGTTCGGCCAGTGGTTTGGTGCTTACGTACCACTGGTCGGTGAGCCAGGGTTCTACCACTACACCGGAGCGATCGCCGCGCGGTACTTTGAGCGCGTGATCGTCTACTTTGTCTAAAAGCCCGGCTGACTCCAAAGCCGCTACCACTTGCTCGCGCGCTTTATAGCGATCAACACCCGCCAGCTCATCGGGCAGGGTGGTGTCTATATCGGTGCGAACCGCGCCGGTATAGTCGAACACTTGTGCGGTGGCTAAAATGGCGGCGTCTTGGTCGAGAATATTAATCAGCGGCAGTTGGTGACGCTTGCCCACTTCGTAATCGTTAAAATCGTGGGCCGGGGTAATTTTCACGCAGCCGGTACCAAATTCCGGGTCTACATAATCGTCGGCAATAATGGGAATGCGACGGCCTACCAGTGGCAGGTCGATAAACTTGCCGATTAACGATGCGTAACGCGCGTCTTCCGGGTGAACCGCCACCGCGCTATCGCCCAGCATGGTTTCCGGGCGGGTGGTAGCCACAATCAAGTGGTCTTTGCCATCGGCCGTTTTAGCGCCATCGGCCAGCGGGTAGCGCATATGCCAAAAAAAGCCTTTCTCATCGTGGTTTTCTACTTCCAGATCCGAGATGGCGGTGTGCAGTTTTGGGTCCCAGTTGACCAGGCGCTTACCGCGATAAATCAGCCCGTCTTCATACAGGCGCACAAAGGCCTCTTGCACGGCGGTGGATAAACCCTCGTCCATGGTAAAGCGCTCGCGCGACCAATCCAGCGATGAGCCCAGGCGGCGCAGCTGGCGGGTAATATTACCGCCCGATTCGGCCTTCCATTCCCAGACTTTTTGCAAAAACTTTTCGCGGCCCAACTCGTGACGGTTAACGCCTTCGGCGGCCAGCTGCCGCTCTACCACCATTTGCGTGGCGATGCCGGCGTGGTCGGTACCCATTTGCCACAGGGTGTCGTCGCCCTTCATGCGGTGGTAGCGAATCATCGCATCCATCACCGCGTTGTTAAAACCGTGGCCCATATGCAGGCTGCCGGTGACATTGGGTGGCGGAATCATAATGCAGTAGGGGCTGCCTTCGCCCAGGGGCTTAAAGTAGCCTTGCTCTTCCCATGTCTGATACCACTGCTGCTCGATACTCTGGGGCTGGTAGGTTTTTA
>DATBNH010000457.1:0-2338 GCA_036554405.1 Cellvibrionaceae bacterium
TTGCGCACATAAAAATCTGTGTGCAACTCCACCTGTTTGGGAATAACTTCACCGGCAGATTTTAAAACCCGTGGATAGGTCAAACGCCAAGACTCGCCTATCTCACGAAACAAGCTGCCACTTTTAAATTGAATAATTTGCTTAACTGCATGGCGCAGGGATTTTGAGGGAATGGTGCCTTTGTGAGCACAATTGCCCCCCACTAGACCGCGAGCCTCCACCACGGCCACTTTTTTCCCAGCTTTGGCCGATGCCATTGCCGCACTTTCGCCCGCCGGGCCAGAACCAATAATCAGTACGTCATAGATGTGCTTCGCAGGCATTTCTCATCCCCTAGTGCAATCACGTGTAGCAAAAGTGCAATCACTTACAGCAAAAACGCGCCTTCCGGCGCGTTTAAATTAATCCTTGCGGCGGGTTGCATCCACAGCCAAATCGGTAGTGGCCACAGGCTCACCATCGTTAAGAGCTTCGCATTTGGCTTCATCATTTCCACATAATTCACAAACATAATCCTCTTCACCCAATGCTGCACCCACCCCGCCACAGGAGCCAGCAATAGGCTTGCGCCCCATAAGAACGCCAATCGACATGCCGGCCACCACCAATAGCATGACGCCCAGGGTTACCAGTAACATGGCCATTTCTTCCTCCTGATAGATTCAGTTATTGAGACTCGAAACGAGCAAAGGTATTCGATTGCAGACTTTTAAAGCCGTCATCAGTTTTAACAATCATATAGACCGCCAGCCCTTCATCATTAGCCACCGACATACCGCGTTCAGGGCCAAGCACATTCAAGGCTGTGGCCCAGGCATCAGCCTTGGCGGCAGTGTCGGTAATCACCGTTACCGAAACCAGATTATGTTTTATCGGTCGACCCGTGGCCGGATCAATAGTATGAGAAAACCTGATACCATCGACTTCAAAATAATTGCGATAATCGCCCGAGGTTGCCACCGCCTGATCGTTGAGAGCCACCGTCATAAAGACCCCCTCTTGCAAGAGCGAGGGTCGCTCTATGGCAATACGCCAGGCGTCACCCCTTGAGCTGACACCGTTGACACGGGCATCACCGCCAATCTCGACCATATAATTGCTAAAACCACGGTCATACAAAAATGCCGCCACCCAATCGGCACCGTAGCCTTTGGCTACAGCCGATAAATCTACCTGGATATTGCGCATGCGCCGGGCATTCTGCGCATCTACGTCAAGATAACCATAGCCTACCAACTTCTGGGCCTGCAACAATTGCACCTCAGAGGGCACTCGCTGTGGTTGCATTTCCGGGCCAAAACCCCACAGGTTTACTAATGGCGCCACCGTAATATCAAAGGCGCCATCTGACTTCTCACTTACCTCTCGGCTGATGGCAAACACTTCCAGCAGAGGTTGCGACAACGCCTGCCACTCACCCACTTCGCCCCGATTAAACTGCATCAGTTCAGAGTCGGCGATATAGGTGGACATCATCTGGTTAATCTTCACCAGCTCAGCATCAATGGCTTGCTGCAAGGCGGTAACGTCAACCTCAAACGGCTCGTCTTTATTGGCCACTACAGTCACATGGTAAACCGTGCCCATGGTCTGCCCACTGATTTTATGGGACGGCAGCGTTTCCTCATGAGAAGAACAAGCGCTTATTAGCAGACTAAAAAACAAAAGCGAGGCAGAAACCGCCTGCCTCGCTTTATGGTGCACACCAAACTCAGGCGACATTAATAGTCTAACCACCAAAGTCATCCAACATAATATTTTCTTCTTCCACACCCAAATCCTGCAGCAACTTAATGACCGCCGCATTCATCATCGGTGGACCACACATGTAGTATTCACAGTCTTCAGGTGCCGGATGATCTTTCAGGTAATTCTCGAACAGTACATTGTGAATAAATCCTGTAGGGCCATCCCAATTATCTTCCGGCTGCGGATCCGACATGGCCACATGCCACTCAAAGTTGTCATTTTCTGCAGCCAGTTGATCATACTCCTCTTGGTAGAACAGCTCGCGCAGAGAGCGCGCACCGTACCAAAAGCTCATTTTACGCTTGGTTTTAATGCGCCGTAACTGGTCAAAAATATGCGAACGCATAGGCGCCATTCCGGCACCACCACCCACAAACACCATTTCCGCATCAGTGTCCTTGGCAAAGAATTCACCAAAAGGGCCGAACACGGTAATCTTATCGCCCGGCTTCAAGCTAAACACGTAAGAAGACATAATGCCCGGTGGAATATCCTTGGAACCCGGAGGCGGTGTGGCAATACGAATATTGAATTTCACCACGCCGCGCTCTTCCGGGTAGTTAGCCATGGAATAAGCGCGCTGTACAGT
>DATBNH010000482.1:0-14461 GCA_036554405.1 Cellvibrionaceae bacterium
TAGCCTGAATGCAGCAAATGCAGGAGCAATTTGCGGCAAAGGGCTGAACGTTTTGGACTCGCGCACGACTGCATGGAAGCAGGAGGTAGGGCAACGCAGGAGCAGTTGCCGAGACACCGCCTAGACTTATTCAGAGGCTCCCAATAGGGTAGTTTCTCAGCACGTGGTGTACTGTATCAAATAGACTGCACATATAGATAAGTCGCGTTTGTAATGCCGGGAGGGGAGCTCGCGCCAGGCTAACGCGACTAACCCTTCGGTAATCCCGCCAGCCGCTCACCACGGCGTTGCTTACATGGATGTAAGTAGGGGCGAGAGCAGGACGCGGTAGCTTTACGGACCTTGCCAAGAGAGCCCACTATTGCCTGCGGCCCGTGCCTTGTGGTGAACGACTGGCGGGCTTTCTGTAAAGCGCATCTATCCAATACAGTACACTAGCGTGGAGTTGCACACCTTTAGCGGGTAGAATGACCAAACTTTGTTTTCCCCAATTTGTTTATCTTTCAGAGAAAAGCGACCACTGCTATGACTGCTATGAAAAAACCTATGGTACTGCTGATTCTCGATGGCTTTGGCTATTCTGAGAACACCGAACACAACGCGATTTACAGTGCTACCACCCCGGTGTGGGATCGCCTCTGGCGGGAATGCCCAAAAAGCCTGATTGAAACCTCAGGACTGGCAGTGGGCCTACCCGAGGGGCAGATGGGTAACAGCGAAGTGGGGCACATGACCCTGGGTGCCGGACGGGTGGTGTATCAAAGCTTTACCCGCGTCAACAAGGCCATTAGCGACGGCGACTTTTTCAGTAACGAGGCCTACGTTAAGGCTATCGACAAGGCCATTGAGACTGACAAAGCGGTACATATTCTGGGCTTGCTGTCTGACGGCGGCGTACACAGCCACCAGGATCATATTTTTGCGATGATGAAAATGGCCGCCGATCGCGGTGCCAAACACATCTACCTGCACGCTTTTCTGGATGGCCGCGACACCTCTCCGCGCAGCGCCGAAGATTCCCTGCAAAAAGCCCAGGACCTTTTCGCCGAGCTGGGCGTGGGCCGTATCGCCAGTATTTGCGGCCGCTACTTTGCCCTCGACCGCGACAACCGCTGGGACCGGGTACAAGCCTGCTATAACGTGATGGTCACCGGCGACGCCGAATACGACGCCGAAACCGCCGTTGAGGGACTCAAAGCCGCCTATGCGCGCGACGAAAACGACGAGTTTGTGAAGGCCACCTTGATTGTAGGCGAGGGAGAGGAGGCCGCCACCATTAGCGATGGCGACTCGGTAATCTTTATGAACTTCCGCCCCGACCGCGCCCGGGAGATTACTCGCGCCCTGGTAGAAGATGACTTCGATGGCTTTGAGCGAGAGCTGGCGCCGAAGCTGGCGGATTTTGTCATGACCACCGAATATGCCGCCGACATCAAAGCCAGTTGCGCCTTTCCTCCGCAGGCACTGAGCAATTCCTTTGGCGAGTACATGGCCAATCAGGGTAAAACCCAGCTGCGCATCGCCGAAACTGAAAAATATGCCCACGTCACTTTTTTCTTTAATGGCGGGCAAGAGGCTGTATTCGAGGGCGAAGAGCGCATTCTGGTACCCTCACCCGATGTGGCCACTTACGACTTGAAGCCCGAAATGAGCGCACCAGAGGTAACCGATAAACTGGTAGAAGCCATTGCTTCGGGCAAGTACGATGCGGTGATCTGCAACTACGCCAACGGCGATATGGTGGGTCACTCGGGCATCTTTGAGGCCGCTGTTGCCGCGGTAGAAGCCGTCGATGCCTGTGTTGGTCGCGTTGTTGAAGCCACACTCAAGGCCGGTGGCGAGGTGCTGGTCACCGCCGATCACGGCAATGTAGAGGAGATGTTTGATGCCGAATCCGGCCAGGTCAGCACCCAACACTCCACTTTGCCGGTGCCCTTTGTGTTTGTCAGCGAACGCGCGGGCACGGTGTCCGATGGCGGTTCATTGGCCGACGTGGCGCCGACCATGCTCTATTTGATGGGCGTACCGCAACCGGCAGAGATGACCGGTCGCAGCCTGGTGAAGCTGAGCAACTAAGCAGCCACGGATACAAATAATAATGAAGCCAGCGTTCACTATCATCCATCGCTATGCACTGCCCAAACGCCTGCTGCTGATTATGGTAGCGGCGTTAAGCTTGCTGGTGACGCCTGTAGTATTTGCCGCTGACGATGCGGCGGAGTACGAGGCTCGCCTCAAAGAGTTGCAAAGCAATATTGAAAAGCTGCAAAAGCAGCTGGATTCGGCCAAAGGCGAACGCGGCAAGCTGGAAGACGACCTCAAAAAAACCGAAACCGATATCGGCGAGCTGGAACAGAAGGTTGATGAAATTGACGGCGAGCTGAAAACCCGGGATCAACAGATCGATAACCTTAACGAGCAAAAGCAAAGCCTCAATGGCGAACGCCGAGCTCAACAGGCACAGATGGCCGCGCAGGTACAGAGCGTATACCGGGCAGGCCGGCAAAGCCCGGTACAGCTATTACTGAGCCAGGAGACGCCCGAGCGTGTCAGCCGTATGCGTAAATACCATGATTACATTCTGGCTGCCCGCACCGAAAAAATTACCCACTATTTAAACACGCTCGATCAACTGGCCGCCCTCGAGCCACGTATCCAAAAACAGCGAGCCGAGCTGGCTCGACAACAACAGGCACTGAATCAACGCCAACAGCAACTAGCGGCGCGTCAGCAGCAGCGCAACGCGACATTGGCTAAGCTCAACAGCCTCATCGACAGTACCGATGCACGACTGCGTGAAAATCAGGACAACAGTCAAAGACTACAAGCCGTGCTGGACGAAATGACCGTAACGCTGGGGCAGGCGGCCGCGCCTTCTGGCACGCCTTTTAGCAGCCTGCGCGGACAATTACCGTGGCCGGCCGACGGTGTATTACGCCACGGCTATGGCAGTGCTCGTGTCGCCGGCCAACTCAACTGGGACGGCCTGGTGATCAGCGCCAATACCGGCACACCCGTACTGGCCGTGCACACCGGTCGGGTGGTATTTGCCGATTACCTGCGCGGCCACGGCCTGTTGATCATCATTGATCACGGCGAAGGTTATATGAGTCTTTATGCCCATAACCAGTCACTGTTAAGGCAGGTGGGCGATGCTGTTAACGGCGGTGATGTCATTGCCCGGGTCGGCGCCAGCGGTGGCCAGAGCTACAGCGGTCTTTATTTTGAAATACGCCACAGGGGGCAGCCGACTAATCCGACGCCCTGGCTGCGGCAGGCTTGAGGAAAATGCCCATGCACCACCTTTCACTGAAGCGCTTGTCGCCAGTTTTACTTTGCGCCCTTTTGCTGGCACCCTGGGCCACCGCAGAAGAGCAGGTGCAGGCGTTATTACCTCTGGATGATCTGCGCACTTTCACCCGTGTTTACGACCATATTCGCAGCAGCTATGTGGATGAGCTGTCTGATACCACACTGCTGGAATACGCCATCAAAGGTATGATGGCAGAGCTGGATCCGCATTCGGCCTACCTTGATGCCGACACCTTCAGCGATTTGCAAGTCAACACTTCCGGTGAATTTGGTGGTATTGGTATCGAAGTGGGCATGGAAAACGGCTTTGTCAAAGTTATTTCACCCATTGATGACACCCCCGCCCAGCGCGCCGGCATCGAAGCGGGGGATTTGATAATTCGCCTCGATGAAAAGCCGGTCAAAGGCCTCAGTCTCAGCGATGCGGTGAATCTGATGCGCGGCCCCGAGGGCAGCGAACTGAATCTGACCATTGTCCGTGAAGGCGTCGATCAGCCCTTCGAGGTGACGCTCAAGCGCGCTATTATTCGAGTGCGCAGCGTGCGTACACGCATGCTCGATGACGATTATTTGTATCTGCGTATTGCCCAATTTCAGGTGTCCACCGGACGCGACATGACCAACCGTTTAAGCGAGATACTCCAGGAGCACACCGCGCTCAAAGGTATCATTCTGGATTTACGCAACAATCCGGGTGGGGTTTTACAGGCATCGGTCGATGTGGCTGACGCCTTTTTGGACGGGGGCCTGGTGGTCTACACCGAAGGTCGCATCGAAGACAGCCACACCCGCTTCAGTGCCAATCCCGGTGATATTGCCCAGGGCTTGCCACTGGTGGTATTGATTAATGACGGTTCCGCCTCGGCCTCGGAAATTGTCGCCGGCGCCCTGCAAGACCAGAAGCGCGCGGTGATTATGGGCACCCGCAGTTTTGGCAAAGGCTCGGTACAAACTATTGTGCCCATTGACGACCGCCGCGCTATCAAGCTCACCACCGCCCTTTACTACACGCCCGGGGGGCGCTCTATCCAGGCACAGGGTATTACTCCAGACGTGTGGATTGAACGCGCTCAGGTTACCGCCATTAAACCCGCCCTGCAGGCCACCGAAGCGGATTTGGCCGGGCACTTGGGCAACCGCAATGGCGGCGAAGAAAGCACCAGCCGCAGCCGACGCGAAGCGCGCAATTCGGCCGATGCCTCACTGTTGAAAAACGACAACCAGCTGCACGAGGCATTGAATCTGCTCAAGGGCCTCAGCATTTTTAACACCCGTCAGAGCCCCGAGCCAGCAGCTGTAATCGATTGAAGCACAACAAGGCTATGTTGACCCGGTTGCTGGCTAGCGCGGTGCTCTTGGTGCTGGCCGCCAGCAGCGCTGCCAAAGAGCTACCGCAGCTGGCGATCATTATTGATGATATCGGCTACAACCAGGCACTGGGCGCGCGCAGCGTTCAGTTGCCCGGCCCCTACACCCTGGCGATACTGCCCTTTACCCCACACGCCCAGTCGCTGGCCCAACAGGCCGCTGACAATGGCAAAGAACTGATGCTGCATGTGCCCATGAGCAACATCAACAACAATGCCCTGGGCCCCGGCGCCCTAACCAACGACATGCCCTTCAAGGACTTCAGCCAAACCTTGCGCCAGGCAATTGACTCTATTCCATCGATTGTGGGTGTTAATAATCATATGGGCAGCCAACTCACTCAGCAGGCGCGACCCATGGGCTGGTTGATGACAGAGCTGAGTAGACAGAACCTGTATTTTATTGACAGCCGCACCAGCGCCGACAGTCTGGCCTGGGATATGGCCGGGTATCACGGCGTACCCACACGCAAGCGCGATGTTTTTCTCGATCACCAGCGTGACACCGACAAAATACAAGCGGAACTGACCCGGGCCATTGCCCTGGCCAAAGTCCAGGGCTCCGCAGTCGCTATCGGCCACCCCTTCCCGGAAACCCTGGCCGTGCTGGAAGCGGTAGGCAGCCACTGGCAGGCACTGGGCGTAGAGCTGGTGGCCGCATCAGCGCTATTGCAACAAATTGTAAGCGGCGCGGGTCACTGTCCGGCTCCACCGCCATTGCTGCGTCAAAACGCCTCTCCGGCAACAGCCGACTACGCCGAAACAACTTTTTCTAAGCTGCGTATAATCAAGTAAGCAGGTGTGAACGGGAAAAACATTTCAGGGCGCAAACAACTGTAAGGTGATTGACATGAGCGAGAACAGAAAAGGCGAAAACGGTAACGTCCCCGAGCGCAATGGGCGTTTTGTTGAGCGCGATGGCTACTTTTACTATCAAACCCGTGAGGGCGTAGACATAGGTCCATTTGACTCCCGCGCCGATGCGGAAGTCGGTGTAGGCGACTTTATCGACTACGTCTGCGCATCTGCGCCCGACGCTGCCAAGGTTATCAAGCGCTACCGCGCTGCCTGAACATCTCCACCAGCATGCTGACAGCCTATGCAGGCTACCTGCCTGCATAGCAAGAATTGTGTCTATACTTAGCGCACTTAACCCGCCACCGTAACATTCCTTTTCGCAGACTATTCCTCACAAAGCGCAAGATACGGGTGGGATAGTAGCGACGACTACCGCAAACTACCCCTGTGCAGCCACGTCGATGGTATGGCACTGATCACCGGTGGAAGCTTATGGCCAAATCAGATTACCAGCGTATTGAACAGGCAATTACCTACCTGGTAGCCCATGCAGCAGAACAGCCAACGCTCGCCCAGGTGGCGGCGCACGTGCACCTGAGCCCGTTTTATTTTCAGCGGCTGTTTTGCCAGTGGGCAGGCACCACCCCCAAACGCTTTTTGCAGGTATTAACCGTGGAGCGCAGCAAACCATTGTTGGAGCAAGCGCAATCTGTGCAGGAAGTCTCCCACCGTGTCGGCTTAAGCGGCAGCTCTCGATTACACGACCACTTTGTGCAACTGGAAGCAATGAGCCCCGGCGAGTACAGAAGCAAAGGTAAAAATGTCGTCATTAATTATGGTATTCACGCCACGCCTTTTGGAGAGCTGTTTGTAGCGAGCACGCAACGCGGTATTTGTCGGGCAGGGTTTGTGGATTTTTCACCGGTCTCAGAACAACTGGCCGAGGTGCAAAAATGCTGGCCGCTGGGCCAGCTGATAGAAAACCCATCTGCCGCAGGTGTTGATATTACCGGCCTGTTCGAAACCACACCCCCCCGACAAACGCCGTTACCGTTGCATCTGACAGGCACCAATTTTCAAATTGCGGTATGGCGGGCACTGCTACATATCCCAGAAGGAGCGCTGGTCAGTTATTCACATCTTGCAGCCAGGTTGGGCAGACCCAGCGCCGCGCGCGCGGTGGGCAATGCTATCGGCGCCAATCCGGTGGCTTTTATTATTCCCTGCCACCGGGTTATTCAAAGCAGCGGTGCACTGGGCGGTTATCGCTGGGGCAGCGGCAAAAAACAGATGATTCAGGTTTGGGAGAGAATGCGCCAGCCTCCAGAGCAATAACAGTCTTAAAAAAACCTGCCGGAGCAGGTTTTAGTCGAGCGGCAAAAACGCCTTACTCGACCATATAATCCACGGCAGCTTTAATATCATCTTCACTACAAGTGGCACACAGGCCCATAGCCGGCATACCCCCCAGACCATTAATGGCATTGGTGTATACAGTTTCTATACCACTGGCCATACGTTCCGCCCAGGCGTCAGCATCACCCAAGCGCGGCGCACCGGCAACACCGGCACCGTGACACATATTACAAGAGGCATCGTAAATCTCTTTACCACTGCGCGGGCCGCTGGCCACGACGGCAACAGGCGCGGCAGCACAGTCGTCACCGGCCATACAGACACTACCCACGGGCGCAATGCGATCGGCAATGTCTTTGTTCACAGATGACTGGCTTTGGGCAAAACCCGAGGCAGCCAGCCCCAGGCCTATAACAGCCATCAGGCTGATCAGTTTTCTCGCTTGGCTCACGGATAATTCCTCTGTTGTCTTGAACGCGCTTGGGCGCTTTAGTCTAAAGCGCGCCATTATAGCCAGAAACAGCCCTTAAGGTAACCTTCCAAGCCGCCATTACACGGCTTGCAGTTTGGCAAACTGCATCACCAGCCACTTGCTGCCATCTTGATCAAAATTCACCTGCACCCGGGTGCTGGCACCGCTGCCTTCAAAGTGAATAATCACCCCCTCACCAAATTTTTGATGCACCACCCTTTGCCCCAATCGAAACCCGGTATCGGCACCGGAATCACTCAAGCGCTGGGTACGCAAGCGGGGGGAGCTAGGGCGCTGGTGATGAACCGGCCGCGAAATAGCGGTTTTCAGACGCACTTCCTGCAGGTATTGCTCGGGTATTTCGCGCACAAAACGCGACACGGGATTGAAGGTTTCGCTGCCATGCAGACGTCGTGTTTCGGCGTAGCATAAGTAGAGTTTTTCCATGGCACGGGTAATGCCCACATAGGCCAAACGACGCTCTTCCTCCAGCCGATCCGGGTCTTCTGCTGACATTTTGTGGGGAAACAGGTTCTCCTCCACACCGGCCATAAACACCAGCGGAAATTCCAGTCCCTTGGCCGAATGCAGGGTCATTAATTGCACCGCATCTTCAAACTCGTCAGCCTGGGCTTCACCGGCATCCAGCGCGGCGGTATCGAGAAATTGCGGCAACACTGGTTGCTCGGGGTCTTCGGCGTCAAATACTCCGCAAGCGGTAACAAGCTCTTGCAAGTTTTCGGCGCGGGCTTGGCCCTTCTCGCCTTTTTCATTTTTGTGAAACTCAAACAGGCCGGTGTCATCGAGCACTATTTGCGCCAGTTGAGCGAGATCGACCGTTTCACTTTTTATCGCCAATTGGTCAATCAGGTTGATAAAGCCCTGCACCGCATTGCCAGCGCGCGGGGTAAACACACGATTTTTCAGCATTTGCTGCGTGGCCTGCCACAGGGAACAGCCCTGATCGCGGGCAGTAGCCCGGATATCCTCTAAGGTTTTACCGCCAATGCCGCGGGTGGGGGTGTTAATCACCCGCTCAAAGCCGGCATCGTCATCGCGGTTGGCAATCAAACGCATATAAGAGAGCGCGTTTTTAATCTCCAGCCGGTCGTAGAAGCGCTGACCGCCGTAGATGCGATAAGCCATGCCCTCGCGTAATAACGCTTCTTCCAGCACCCGCGACTGGGCGTTAGAGCGGTACAATATCGCGCAGCTGGCATTGGGGTGGCCTTTGCTGGTCCAGTCGCGAATGCGCTCGACAATAAAGCGCGCCTCGTCTTGCTCGTTAAAGGCCGCGTACAGGGAAATAGGCTCGCCCTTGTCGCCATCGGTCCACAGTTCTTTGCCCATACGCCCGAGATTATTGGCAATCACCGCGTTGGCAGCACGCAAAATGGTGTCGGTAGAGCGGTAGTTTTGCTCCAGGCGTATAATTTCGGTGGCCGGGTAGTCTTCGCTAAAGCGCCGAATATTCTCGATGCGCGCTCCGCGCCAGCCGTAGATGGACTGATCGTCATCGCCCACGGCGGTAACAAAACAACTCTCGCCCGCCAGCACCCTGAGCCAGGCATACTGCACGGCGTTGGTATCCTGAAATTCGTCCACCAAAACATAGGGAAAACGCGCCTGGTAGTGCGACAGAATGCCGGGGTTATTGAGCCACAACTCGTGGGCACGCAATAAAAGCTCGGCAAAATCCACCATACCGCCGCGCTCGCAGTCGGCCTCGTAGGCACGGTAAACTGCGAGCATGGTGCGTATAAACGGGTCGCCGGTCTCCTGCACATGGGCGGCGCGAATTCCCTCGTCTTTTTGACCATTGATAAACCACTGAGCCTGGCGCGGCGGCCAGCGCTCGGCATCCAGCTCCAACGCCTGATAGACACGCTTGATGACTCGCAGCTGATCGTCGCTGTCGAGAATCTGAAAATTTTGCGGTAGCCTGGCATCTTTCCAGTGGGCTTTAAGCAGGCGGTGGGCCAGACCGTGAAAGGTGCCCACCCACATGCTGCGGGTATTCACCGGGGTACCCGACTCGCGCAGGCTTTCATCGAGCCGTGCGCGCATCTCTTTGGCGGCCTTGTTAGTAAAGGTAACTGCCAGAATACTGTAGGGCGATACGCCCTCGTTTTGAATCAGCCAGGCAATGCGGTGCACCAATACCCGGGTTTTGCCACTGCCGGCGCCGGCGAGAATTAACTGATTGCCCGCAGGCGCCGAAACGGCCTGATGTTGGGCAGAATTAAGCTGGTCGAGCAGATGTGATGAATCCATGGTTACTGGTTTTCCGAAAATTCTGGTAGTCTTCTGGGGAAGACGCAAGCATAGCATTTTACTGTAAATATACCCAGTACCCAGGGAACCCCTGAACAACTATAGGACACACAATCGTGGATATGTTGAATCACTGCCGTTTACTGGCAGGTTACAATCTGAAGATGAACCGGCAGGTCTATCAGGCCGCCTCGGCGCTGGACGAAGCTGCCCTGAACAGTGATGAAGGCGCCTATTTTGGCTCGGTGTTGGGTACACTCAACCACATTTTAGTCGGCGATCTTATCTGGCTGGGACGCTTTGCCGCGCACAGCGAGCGCTACACTTCGCTGGCGGCACTGGCCGAGTTACCGCGTCCAGAGCAGTTACGGCAAATACTCTATCCGCAATTTGCCGCTTTGGCCTCGGCGCGCAAGTTGGTGGATGAGGCCATTGTGCTGTGGACGGCCGAAGAGCTGGTGGCCGCTGATCTCGACCAGCCGCTGGCCTACAAAAACGTTAAAAGTGAAGCGAGCATTCGCGATTTTGGCGCCCTGGTAATGCATTTTTTCAATCACCAAACTCATCACCGGGGCCAGGTAAGTACCCTGCTCAGTCAACGGGGAATTGATATTGGCTGTACCGATTTTCTGGTTCATATCCCTCTGCTCGACAGCCTATAATATGGCCCCACCCCTTGCAGTGGGCCAACAGATCCCCATAATCAACGCATTGAGCAGTAAGTAAGAAGGTAGTGTGTATGACTGATGTATTTATTATTCAGAATCAGGATCGATTGTTTTTGGGCAAACAGGGTGCCTTACTTGATGGGCGCGAGCCCGCCGCGCTGTATCGCTCCGTGCACAAGGATGAAGCCATCAATGAAATGGTCGAAGCCACCGCCCGCGATCATACCCAGCGTTTGCAAATACTGACCTGTAGTCTCAATGACAAGGGCCTGCCGATGTTGGATGCGGATATTTTACCGCCGCCTCTGCCGGATGAGCGCAAAACCCGAGCGCTGGATTTTGAGGCCTCTGCCGATCAACCATCAGCCACAGACACCGCGCCCGAATCCGCGCCCAGTTACACCACTCAAGCGCAACATAACTGATTGTTGGCTTATCGACGCCTTGCAGCAGAGGCTTTACAGAGGATCACATTTTGTCCCGACTAAACAGCCATCTGGCGGCGCTGGCCAGTAGCGGTGCTACCGACAGCCTCTGCGGCATATTGCGTGGGCTGGAAAAAGAAAGCCTGCGAGTCACCCCCGAGGGCCATCTGGCGCAAACGCCACACGCCCCAACACTGGGCTCGGCGCTGACCCACCCTCATATCACCACAGATTTTTCCGAGGCGTTGCTGGAGTTTATTACCCAGCCTACCACCAGTATTCGTGCGCTGCTCACCGAGCTGGACGATATTCACCGCTACACCTACAGTCAACTGGGCGATGAACTGTTATGGCCGGGCAGTATGCCCTGCGTGCTCGGCAAGGATGACGACATTCCGGTGGCGCGTTACGGCAGTGCCAACAGTGCAGCCATGAAAACCATCTATCGGCTCGGCCTCGGCCATCGCTATGGTCGCCGCATGCAAACCATCGCCGGTGTGCATTATAACTTTTCGCTGCCCGACTCTTTTTGGCAGGCACTGCAACAACAGGAGATCGATTCGCGGCCGCTGCAGGTGTACAAAACCGAAAAATACTTCGCCCTGATTCGCAACTTTCGCCGCAACTTCTGGCTGTTATTGCATTTGTATGGCGCCGCGCCCGCCGTGTGTAAAAGCTTTGTAGGCGACCGCGAGCATTCGCTGGAGCCGCTGCCCGGCAACAGTAATACACTGCATTTACCCTATGCGACCTCACTGCGCATGGGCGATTTGGGTTACCAGAGCGACGCGCAACAATCATTGATCGTCTGTTACAACAATCTCGATAGTTACCTGAAAACCCTGTGCAGCGCCATTACCCGGCCACTGCCCGCCTACCAGGCTATCGGCCTTAAAGATGCCGCCGGCAACTACCAACAGTTAAACACCAGTCTGCTACAAATTGAAAATGAGTTTTACTCAACCATTCGCCCCAAACGCACCACCCGTTCGGGTCAGACTGCGCTGGATGCGCTCAGCACGGGCGGCGTCGAATATGTTGAGGTGCGCTGCGTCGACTTAAACCCGTTCGAGCCACTCGGCGTCAATGCCGAGCAGCTGCACTATCTGGATGCTTTTTTACTCTACTGCCTGTTACAAGACAGCCCCCCGACCACTCACCCGGAATACCTGGAGTTGCAGGAAAACCAAAAGCGGGTGGTGCAAAACGGGCGCGATCCGGCGCTTAGGCTTCAGCAGGGCGGGCGCGAAGTACCGCTGGGGGTTTGGGCTGCCGATATTCAGCAGGGCGTAGCCGCCTGTGCCCAGTGGCTGGATCAGGCTTTCGGCACTGGCGATTACGGCGCGGCGGTAACCGCTCAAGATGACAAATTGGCCGGGCGCAGCAGCACGCCGGCGGAGCAGTTGTTAACGCAGATGCAAACCTCCGGCAAGGGCTATTATCAGACCATGTTGGAACAGGCTCAGGCTCACCGGGATTATTTTGCCCACAGACCCCGAGACGCCGAACTGCAGCAACTCTTTACCACCCTGGCCGAGACTTCTCTGGCCGAGCAGCGAGATATCGAAGCGGCCGACAGCCTGGACTTTAACAGCTACCTGGCGCGCTATTACGCTCAATACGCCAACTGCGGCTGCAGCGAGTCCGCCGCCGCTACTGTTGAATGATCAGGTTATTGAAATACAGCTCGACAATGCCCGTGGGGGCACCCTCACTGGCAAGCAAGGCATTGAGCTCCTCGCGGGCCAGCTGCCGCAGCTGCTCCACGCCCTGCTGGGTGTTGATGGTGTCCTCTTCCTGACGACTGAACAGCATCACCAAGGCATTGCGCAGCAGCGGCATATGGTGACGCACCGCTGAGGCCGTATGCACATCGGCCACCCGCAGAGAGATTTCTGTTTTCAGGTACTTAAGCCTGCCCACGCCACCGTAATTGACCACAAAGGGCGGCTCCATAGGAATATAGATGGAGCCTTGCGGCGCGGCATCCTGAGCCTTGAGGGGCATACAAAACACCAGTAACCCCGTCACCAACAGCCAAAACAAGCGAATACGGGAGCTGGATTTCATTGGTCGGACCCTCAGTTATCGGTTTTTCACGCTTATGCTACAGGGGCTATCGGCAATAGGCTACAAAGCTGTATGGCGCCGTTGCCGGACAGTTGTGGTAAGCGACCAATGTAGCCGATTTTGTGCATCCAATGTGCTGCTTCGGGTGATTTTATCGTGTTAAACTGATCGGCCTTAAATGCTCAGGAAGCGAGAGACGATGTTAGAGAATTGCCAAGATGCCAAAGAGCGCTGGGGCGGCGTTAGCCAGATAATCGACCGCTGGCTGCAAGAGCGCCAGGATATGCTGGTGTTGTATTGCAACCTGTCCGGCAATGGCCACAATGAGCAGGAGCGCGCCCACAACCTGCGGCGTCTGTGTCAGATCCTGGTGGACTATATCTCCGCCGGGCACTTTGAGGTCTACGATCAACTACTGCGCGAAGGTCGCGACTTTGAAGACGACGAGGGCATCAAAGAAGGCTCTCGCTTGTTCGAGAAGATCGACGCCACCACCGAAAACGTACTCGACTTTAACGACAAGTACCTCGAAACCGACGACCTCACCTCCTTGTCGCAAGATCTGTCAGCACTGGGTGAAACTCTGGAAGCGCGTTTTAGCGCGGAAGACCGGATGATTGCCGTGCTACACCACAACCACAAAGATCTGGTGCAATAATCCAGGCCCGGCAGTGCTACACTTGCGTGTGTGTATGACTCAGGTGCTGCCAACCATGAATTCACAAGTCCTCTGGATTTTGCTGGCGGCTACACTGCTGATCACAGCGTGCAGTCGTCCTCCCCCGCCCTCCGACTCGCTGCAAGTAGCGGTACGCACGGTACATACCGGCGCCTTATCGCGCGACGGCACCCAGGCGCTTATCGGTTCATCCCAACACGGCGGCTCTTTGTGGCAGATTAATACGCGTGAACGGCTCTACAATTGGAATCATCAAGCCAATGAGTATACCCAGCTGCAGGCGAGCGCAGTGTCGCCCGATGGCGGCTGGGCCATTACCAGTGATGGCCAGGCAGTTGTACTCTGGTCAACCAGCGGTGGTGCCTCTGCCGGCTTTTGGAATATGACCGGGCAAATTCGCGCTATGGCAATGGCGCGTCACGGCAATGTCGCAGCGCTGGCCCTGAACGACGGCCGCGCCACACTCTACGATGTGCGCAGCGGTAACTTGCTGCAAAGTTTTACACACCGGGGGCCGGTTAACAGCATCGCCGTCAGTGATGATTTGAGCCTCACGCTCAGCGGTGGCGATGATCAACTGGCACGGGTCTGGGACAACAATACCGCCACCATTATTAGCGAGCGACAGTTTTCCGATCCGCTACAACTTGTGGCGCTAAGCGCTGATGGGCATTTAGCCTTGGCCTCGGCGCGTTATGATCGGGTGGATATTTTCGCTACCGACACCGGCGAACTGGTTTGGAATCTGCCTTTCACCCGCGAGCGCACTCGAAGGGGCCTGACCATTAGCGCCGTGCGCTTCAGTGATGATGGCGATTACCTGCTCACCGGCCGACCCGATGGCATCGTACAGCTGTGGGATATTGTCAACCAGAGCGAAATCTATCGCTGGCAGTTGGGCAAGCAAAAAAACTGGCAACCGGTTTCGACTATTGTGATGGATGTGAGCTTCACCGCCGACGCCAATCGCTATAGAGCCATCAGCTCCGATGGTTTTGTGCACACTTTGAGTTATTGACGGATGTCGGATGTCGGATGTC
>DATBNH010000520.1:0-16076 GCA_036554405.1 Cellvibrionaceae bacterium
TGGTCGGTATAACGCAAACCGTGATGGCTCTCAAAGCGCGACTTTAAGCCCTTGAGAATCTGATAGGTTTCATCTACCGAGGGCTCGGTAACATCCACTTTCTGAAAACGCCGCGACAGGGCGCGGTCTTTTTCAAAAATACCGCGATACTCCTGATAGGTGGTGGAGCCCATGCAGCGCACCTGTCCGGAACTGAGCAGGGGTTTGAGCAAATTGGAGGCATCCATCACCCCACCGGATGCGGCACCAGCACCAATAATGGTGTGAATTTCATCGATAAACAGAATCGAATGCTCCTGTTTTTTCAGCTCGTGCAACAGGCCCTTAAAGCGTTTTTCAAAATCGCCCCGGTATTTGGTGCCCGCCAGCAGCGCGCCCATATCCAGCGAGTAGACCACGCTGTTACTCAGCGCCTCGGGCACTTCACCGTCGACAATGCGCTTGGCCAAGCCTTCGGCAATCGCCGTTTTACCTACCCCCGACTCACCCACCAACAACGGGTTATTTTTACGGCGGCGGGAGAGAATTTGACTGACCCGCTCCAGCTCAAAGGCGCGGCCGATCAGCGGATCTATGCGACCGCTAATAGCCAACTCGTTGAGGTTGGTGGCGTAATTTTCCAGAGGGTTCTGCGAGGGCACCTCGGTGCCGATTGCCTCATCCTCCTGGTGCTCCTGATTGTTGCTATCGTTGCCATGATCGGAGTGACCGGCGACTTTCTGAATGCCGTGAGTGATGTAATTGACCACATCAATCCGGGCAATACTCTGTTGCTTCAGATAGTAAACGGCCTGGCTTTCCTGCTCGCTAAAGATGGCGACCAGTACATTGGCACCGGTTACCTCCTGCTTACCAGAGGATTGCACATGAAAGACCGCGCGCTGCAATACCCGCTGAAAACCCAGCGTCGGCTGGGTTTCGCGCTCGTCGTCGTTCTCGGGCAGTAAAGGCGTAGTAGAGTCGACAAATTCCATCAGCTCCCGACGCAGTACCGCCAGGTCTGCACCGCAGGCCCGCAGCACAACTGCCGCCGATTCGTTATCAATCAGCGCCAGTAACAGGTGTTCCACCGTCATAAATTCATGACGCTTACTGCGGGCACCTTTAAAGGCCATATTCAGAGTTACTTCAAGATCTTTACTTAACATCGTCTTTACCTCTCGGTAGGGAGCGGATACTTACGCAATCACTGAGTTGTTCAGCTTCCTGCATCACTCACTATCGTCTTCCCCCTCTACGGCTTCGATTTCACACATCAGCGGATGCTGATGCTCACGCGCGCACTCGTTGACCTGTGCGGCTTTTGTTTCTGCTATATCACGAGTATAGATGCCACACACCGCTTTGCCTTGAGTATGTACAGTTAACATAATGCTGGTGGCCTGTTCTCGATTTTTACCAAAAAAGATCTCAAGTACCTCAACCACAAATTCCATGGGTGTGTAATCGTCGTTGAACATAATGACTTTGTACTTTGGCGGCTTGCGCAACTTGGGCCGCGCCTGCTCAAGCACCGTATCGTCGTCATGCTCAACCGGATTACCCCCACCGGTTTGACTTAATGTTAGTAGATAGTGTGCAAACTTTCCCATAGACATCGACTGCTTTGTATTAATTCCTGATAAATAGTGTAACGGATCATAAGCTTCAGCTCGACAGACGCCATCTTGACATTCATCAATGAGTCCGTTAAAAAGACACCTTGGTCAAAAAATCACCACATTGACCACTCATAAACGCGCTTGACACAGAAAGCTGCCATAGCCATGGGGCGACTTGCACTTTCTGAACAATGCAAGGCTGGGGCCAAAGTGGTCCATTTGCCCAGCACAGGGGTCAGACGCCATAATAATGATTATCCACGGCCACCCAAGCCGTGTGGGGAAGAAGGATACAATTCATGCCAACAGGTACAGTCAAGTGGTTCAATAATGCCAAAGGCTATGGCTTTATCTTGCCAGATGAAGGCTCTGAAGACCTATTCGCACACTACTCCGCCATTACTATGGAGGGTTACAAAACGCTCAAGGCTGGGCAACCGGTGGTCTTCGATATCACCCAGGGCGACAAAGGCCTGCATGCGGTCAATATCAGCTTGGCCGGGCAAACTGTCGAGGCGTGACCCTAACACACAGCCCTGCGCTTGCGATACCATAGCCTCATCGGATGCAACAGACTCGCTGTTTCTGCGTTAAGAGTAATCTATGGCCCAATTGCTGGTTTTCAATAAGCCCTTCAATGTTTTATGTCAATTCACTGACGAGCAAGGCCGCGCCACCCTCAAGGATTATATACCGCAACCCGGTATCTACCCAGCCGGTCGGCTGGATCTCGACTCCGAGGGCCTGTTATTACTCACTGATGACGGCGCCCTGCAACACCGTATAGCCCACCCCTCGCAAAAACTGCCTAAAACCTACTGGGTGCAAGTCGAGGGCGAGGTCCATGACATGACCCTCAAGCAATTACAACAGGGCGTCACCCTTAACGACGGCCCTACCCGGCCCGCCAAGGTAGAACGTATAGATGCCCCCCAACTCTGGCCGCGGACACCGCCGGTACGCTCGCGGCGGGAGATTCCCACCTGCTGGCTGGCCATTACCTTAAGCGAAGGTCGCAACCGCCAGGTGCGGCGTATGACCGCCGCGGTGGAACATCCCACCTTGCGTCTGGTGCGTGTTGCCATAGGCCCTTGGCAACTGGGCGACTTGCAACCAGGGCAAATGCGCACCGAAACTGTGCATCTACCCCAAGCCAAACCCCCTATAAAAACCTCTACCAAAGGCCATACCAAACAACGACGGGGAACCCGTTAATGACTTGGCAGCCCCATGTAACTGTGGCTACCATCGTCGAACGCGAGGGCAAATTTTTGCTGGTGCGCGAGCTTATTAACGGCGATATACGCCTCAACCAGCCCGCTGGACACCTGGAGGCCGGGGAAAGTCTGCATCAGGCGGCCCTGCGCGAAACCCTGGAGGAAACCGGCTGGACCGTCGCCCTGACCGGCGTTATCGGCATTGACCTGTACACCTCCCCCAGTAACGGCATTACCTATGTGCGCACCAGCTTTATTGCCCGCGCCCTCAGTCACGACAGCGCCCGTCCTCTCGACACCGGCATTATTGATGCTCTGTGGCTCAGCCGCGATGATGTGGCCGCCCGTGCCGATAGCCTGCGCAGCCCCAAGGTGCTAGAGGTAATTGATCACTATTTGACTGGCCGGCAATTCCCGCTGGAGGTCGTGGGCACCGACAGGTAGAATGCCGGGCTCAATTTTCCATTAGCCAAGTCTTGTTATTAAGTCCATGAGCTCACCTGTTGTTATAGTCGGCATGTCCGGCGGCGTAGATTCTTCTGTCTCGGCCCTGCTTCTGCAACAGCAGGGCTATCGGGTGGAGGGCTTGTTTATGAAAAACTGGGATGAGGACGACGGCACCGAATACTGCACCGCCAGGGCCGACCTGGCCGATGCGCAAAAAGTCTGCGACAGTTTGGGCATTACCCTGCACACGGCCAATTTTGCCGCCGATTACTGGGACAATGTGTTCGAACACTTTCTTGCCGAGTATCAGGCTGGACGCACACCCAACCCGGATATCCTCTGTAACCGCGAAATCAAATTTAAAGTATTTCTCGACTACGCTCGCATTCTCGGCGGCGATCTGATCGCCACCGGGCACTATGTCCAGCGGCAAGACAGCGACGCTCATACCTACTTGCTGCGCGGGCGCGACAACAATAAGGATCAGAGTTATTTTTTACACGCTGTGGGTGAAGCCGAGTTTGCGCAAACCCTGTTCCCGGTGGGAGGGCTGGAAAAGCCCGAAGTGCGACGCATTGCCGAGACCCACAATCTGGTTACTCACAGCAAGAAAGACAGTACCGGTATCTGCTTCATCGGCGAGCGACGCTTTAAAGACTTTCTTGAGCAGTACTTGCCCGCGCAGCCTGGCAATATCGAAACCCCCGAGGGCGCAATAATAGGCACCCACAGCGGGGCTTTTTACTACACTATCGGCCAGCGTCAGGGGCTGGGCATTGGCGGGGTAAAAAACGCCAGTGAAGAGCCGTGGTTTGTAGTGGCCAAAGATATCGCACGCAATGTGGTAGTGGCGGCACAGGGAACTGACAACCCTTTACTGTACACTAACTATTTGACCGCCAGCTGCCCCACCTGGATCAACGGCGTGCCGGACATCCAGCAAGCCATCACCGCCAAAACCCGCTACCGGCAGCAAGATCAAGCCTGCGAGCTTAATCTGCAGGCCGATGGCAAGCTCGAGGTACTTTTTACCGAGCCGCAACGCGCGGTAACACCGGGGCAATCGGTGGTGTTTTACGCGGGCGATGTTTGTCTCGGCGGTGCGGTAATAGAATCCACCTGTAATCGCTAACTGTTTAGGTATTTCTGTGGCAAAAGCTAAAAACTGGCAAGACATCACCCTCGCCGCCGCTGGCATACTGCAGGCTGCAGCCTTGGTCGAGCAGCTGGCACGCACCGGCTTTGTACCCACCGACCCCTACCAAACCAGCATTGAGAGTCTATTCGACCTCAACCCGCCAGATACCCTAAGTGTTTACGGCGAGGTCGCCAACCTGCGCCTTGGCCTTGAAACCCTGCAGAGCTTTCTGGTTTCCAGCCGTCAATTACAGGGCGATACCTTGCGCTATGCCACCGGCATATTGCATCTGCAGGCCAAGCTTGCCAAGCACCCGGATATGTTACAAGTAATGGGCACACGCCTAGCTCAAGCCGCCGATCAAGCGCAGCATTTCAGCTCTACCCACGACAATGTCATCGCTAATTTGGGCGATCTTTACAGTAGCACTATCAGCACTTTTCGTTTTCGCATACAGGTCTCCGGGGATCCAAGCTACCTACAACAGCAGCGAATCGCCAATCAGATCCGAGCCCTGCTGCTAGCCGCTATCCGTTCGGCCACCCTTTGGCAGCAAGTGGGCGGCAGCCGCCTGCAAATTTTGTTTAACCGTAAAACCTTGCTGGATACCACTGAAAAATTGCTCAAGAGTATTGCCTGAGCCTGAAAAAACCGTACTTTTCCGTTATCATAGTCGCCCTTTACCTACGACTCACAATTTTTGCAGAGATAAGCCATGGAACTTTCCCCCCTCAGCGCCCTGTCCCCCATCGATGGCCGTTACGGCAGCAAAACCAGCGCGCTGCGCCACATCTTCAGTGAATTTGGCCTGATACGGTGCCGGGTAGAAGTGGAAGTGCGCTGGCTGCAACAACTCAGCCGTCTCGCCGGCGTTGATGAAGTGCCCGCCTTTAGCGAGGCCGCCCACCAACAACTGGATGCACTGATCGCCAATTTCAGCGAAGCCGATGCCAACGCCATCAAGGATATTGAGCGCACCACCAATCACGACGTGAAGGCGGTGGAATACTTTCTGAAAAAACAACTGACCAGCAACCCGGAGTTGGCAGCGGTGCTGGAGTTTGTCCACTTCGCTTGCACCAGCGAAGATATTAACAACCTGTCCCACGCGCTGATGCTGAAAGCCGGCCGCGACACACTGGTGCAAGAAGCACAGGCGATTGTTGCGGCCCTAAGCCAACTGGCCCACCAATACGCCGATGACCCTATGCTCTCGCGCACCCACGGACAAACCGCCTCGCCTACTACCGTGGGTAAAGAAATGGCCAATGTGGTCGCTCGTTTAAAACGCCAGTTAACACAAATTCAAGCGGTAGAGCTGCTGGGTAAAATCAACGGTGCCGTAGGCAACTACAACGCCCATTTAAGTGCCTACCCGGACATCGACTGGCAGGCCAATGCCGAGGATTTCGTCACCCGCCTTGGCCTTAGCTGGAATCCCTACACCACACAAATTGAGCCGCACGATTATATCGCCGAGCTATTTGATGCCCTGGCCCGTTTCAATACCATCTTGATTGATTTCAATCGCGATATCTGGGGTTATATTTCTCTGGGTTACTTCAAGCAAAAAACCATTGCCGGGGAAGTGGGCTCATCCACCATGCCGCACAAAGTTAATCCCATTGATTTTGAAAACTCTGAGGGCAACCTCGGTATTGCCAATGCCATTTTCACCCACCTAGCACAAAAGCTGCCTATCTCACGCTGGCAGCGTGATTTGACCGATTCCACCGTGCTGCGCAATATGGGTGTGGGTTTTGGCTACAGCTTAATTGCCTACGCCTCCACCTTAAAAGGTATCGGCAAGCTGGAAATCAACCGCGCACGCCTTGCAGCGGATCTGGACAACAGCTGGGAAGTGTTGGCCGAGCCTATTCAAACCATCATGCGCCGCTATGAAGTGGCAGAACCCTATGAAAAACTCAAAGCACTCACCCGCGGCCAACAAATCACCCGTGAAGTGCTGGCCGAGTTTGTGGAGACTCTGGATATTCCCGAACACGCCAAAGCCAGTATTCGCGCGCTGACGCCCGCTAATTATATTGGCAATGCGGCGGCGCAGGCGAAGGCGATTTGATGGGAGAACGTAAAAGCGACTGACGACTGACGACTGACGCAAAAGACTAACCCCGCTCCTGCGCTTGTGGAGATCGATAAACACGGCAATGTGTGAATCATTCATTCGCTAGCCATTTTTGTGAACACTCGCTAATGATACCAGCACCTTTAAAGCAACTTAGCCGATTATCGCTTGAAGATTTTTTTGCACGCTTCTGGCAAAAAAAGGCGGTGTATTTACCGAATGTTTTCCCCGAGTTTCGCTCGCCGCTGACACCCGATGAGCTTGCGGGCCTGGCGCTCGAACAAGATATCGAGTCGCGGCTAATTACTCATAGTGATAGCGCGCCCTGGCAGTTGCGCAACGGCCCATTCAGTGAGGCTGATCTGGCCTCTCTGTCAGAAAAAAACTGGACGCTTTTGGTGCAAGCGGTGGATCACTGGGTGCCTGAAGTGGCGAGCCTGCTGGATGCGTTTCGTTTTATTCCCAACTGGCGGCTGGATGATATTATGGTCAGCTATGCGCCTACCGGTGGCAGCGTAGGGCCGCATTTTGATTATTACGATGTGTTTTTGTTACAAGGCGCTGGCCATCGGCGTTGGCACATCGGCGCTGAGTGCGACGCAAACACACCGCGCCTTGAAGGCACGCCGCTGCATATTCTTAAAGACTTTATTCCCACCGAAACCTATGATTTAGCCCCCGGCGATATTCTCTATGTTCCGCCGGGCGTTGCGCACTGGGGCGTTTCGCTGGACGATGAATGCATGACCTATTCGATCGGTTTTCGCGCGCCCTCCCACGCCGAAATTTTAACAGGCTTAAGTCAGTCAATAGCGGCCGAGGCAGGCGCCGATAAGCGCTACCGTGATCAGCTTGTCAGTGCTACAACCAACCCCGGATGTATTGATCGGCAAACACTGAGTGAAATAAAAAATATCGTTGCGCAATATCTTACCGAGCAACATATCGCCAACTGGTTTGGCCGCGCCATGAGCGAGGCCAAATACCCCGACACCTTACCCGAAGGTATAGCCCTCGACGCCCAGGAATTTGCCGAGCTACTCGCCGCCGATGCCACTGTTGAACAAGCCCCCGGTGCGCGTTTTTGCTTTACCGAAATCAGCGCTACCGAAGCGACCTTGTTTGCCTGCGGCAAAGCCTATGCGTGCACTGTTAATCTGGCGCGTTTACTTTGCCAGAAGCGTACCTTTACCCTGGCAGAAGTCGCAGATCGTGATGCATCCGATAGCAATTGTGATTTTATCCAAACACTGCTCGCCGACGGCAGCCTGGTGATTTATGACCCAGAGGAAGATTAACTACCGTGTCGAAGGCGTTAACTGGCAAGACCATCAGCAAACACTGCGACAAATACGCCAGCAGGTTTTTATTGAAGAGCAAGGCGTCAGCGTAGAAGATGAGTGGGATAACCACGACCTTGGCGCATGGCATTTTCTGCTTCACAATGATCTACAAGCCATCGGCTGTGCGCGCGTGGTGCATGAATTATCTGACACCAACCCTGCCCTGCATATCGGGCGGGTGGCAGTTTTAAAGCCATTTAGAGCGCAGAGAGCCGGACACAGCTTAATGAAGACTGTGATCCGCACTTGTCTTAAACATCACCCCAATGCACGGCTATACTTACATGCACAAACGACGGTTACCGGCTTTTATACCCGGCTCGGCTTTCGCACCGAGGGTGAGGTCTTTATGGATGCCGGCATACCTCATATTGCGATGACCTATTATGAGTAAAAAATCATCAGTCAGCCCCACACTATTACTGCTGGAAACGCCACAGGAATTCACCGAGCAAACACTGGCTGCCATTGACAATGCCCGGCGTTCCATTCGTATATTGAGTGACAAGCTAGACCCCATGGTTTATAACCAGGATCAAATCGTCACCGCGCTGTCGGCTTTTGTGCGACAAAACCGCTGTGCCCAGCTGCAAATTCTGGTGCGCCACAGCGATGACATGATAGAACGCGGACACCGCCTTAACGCTTTAATAAGGCGCCTGCCAAGCAAAGTCGTGCTGCGCAAAATCACCCTGGAGCCAGCCAATCAACATATGGCTTTTTTACTGGCCGACAATCGCACCCTGATCTATAAAAACGATGATAGTTACCACGCCGGGTTCAGCGATACCAATGCACCCGCTGAGGTCAAATCTCTGTACGAAGTCTTTGGTCAATGCTGGGAGACTGCCATTGAAGAACCGCGCCTGCGGGTATTGCACCTGTAATTGGATCAACCCCACAGAAAAGTGTAAATTTCCCGAGGTTTTTGCAGTTTTCTCTTGCTGATGCCAGTTTAATCCTATATATATAGTCCCGTTCGCTATAAGGGGTATATATATCCCTCCATACAGCTGTCGGCATTAATACAGACCGATAAGTGAACCTCTATTAGTGACAGCTTCTGCTGTCGACGAAAATTTAACCTCTGAAGGATATGAACATGGCTGCGAAAAAAGCTCCCGCAAAAAAAGCCCCCGCCAAAAAAGCTGTTGCTAAAAAACCCGCTGCCAGCGCAGCACCTGCTCGCAAAGTTGCCGCTGTGCGCGAGCGTTATAACAAAACCCAAATTCTCAATGAAATTGCCGAAAACACCAGCCTGAGTAAAAAGCAGGTGCAATCGGTTTTGGACGAGCTGACCGCAGTGATCGAAGGTCACGTTAAAAAGCGTGCCTGCGGCGAATTTGTTCTGCCGGGCCTGCTGAAAATTCAGACCGTTAAGAAGCCCGCCACCAAGGCGCGCAAGGGCATCAACCCATTCACCGGCGAAGAGACTATGTTTAAAGCCAAACCCGCCTCTGTAGCTGTTAAAGTGCGTCCGCTGAAAAAACTCAAGGAAATGGCACTGTAATTTAGCCATTATTGTACTTTTTGAGCATAAAAAAGCCCCGCATTTGACGGGGCTTTTTTTCGATCTCAGATAATAGCGTCAGCAGTCAATCTTGGGCGAGCTGATTCCTGTAGGCGTGTAGACACTACCAAGGGCTATGGCTTCAAATCCCTCACCCGACAGTGCATTAGTCAGCTTGGCAACTAGCGCTTGCAGCTGCTCGGAATCATAGGCTTTGGCAGGCACCTTGCCCCAGATAGGCGCGGGCCAGGCCGGATCGTTGCGATAGCGAGCAATATGGTGCAAATGCAATTGCGGCACCACATTCCCCAGTGCGGCTACATTGATCTTATCAGCATCGAGAATACTGGTCATCACATCGGCCAAATGGCAAGACTCACGCATCAGCTGGGCGCGGTCATCACGGCTCAAGTGAAATAACTCAAACACATCCTCACGCTCCGGCACCAGAATCAGCCAAGGATAGTTAGCATCTTTACTCAACAGCAATAGCGATAGCGAAAAGCGTCCAATAATATGGCTATCGTCTTGTAAACGTTGATCCAAGGTAAACATATAGCTTCTCCGGTTTCAGTACACTGGCCTCTGTACCCCAATGGCCAAGCTCAGTAGAATAGCACTCAGTTTGACCTGAACCCACAGGTCTTGTTCCTGACAACCATTATAGGACACCTTTATAGATTGATTTTGGTCTCTGCGCAATCTCTGTGCTGGGACCGCACAGGCCGCGCCTTTATACCCGTTTTTTGGGTACTTCGGGGCTTTCAGGTATTTCCTCCAGCGTCGTTGACGGGACAATCAGCGCGCTTGGCTAGAGGAAACACCTGAAAGTCAGGGGCTGAAAGCAATTTATAGAGGTGCCCTTAAACTACTAAGATACCAACTATGCGCTCCAGCCGTTTTTTAATTGCCACTCTCAAAGAAACCCCCGCCGATGCCGAGGTGATCAGCCATCAGCTAATGCTGCGCGCCGGCATGATTCGCAAACTGGCCTCGGGCTTATACACCTGGCTGCCACTGGGGCTGCGCGTACTGCGCAAGGTTGAACGGATTGTACGCGAGGAGATGAACAATGCCGGTGCTCAGGAAGTGCTGATGCCGGTGGTGCAGCCCGCCGAATTGTGGCACGAGTCTGGCCGCTGGGAGCAATACGGGCCTGAGTTGCTGCGTATACACGACCGCCACGATCGTGCTTTTTGCCTGGGGCCGACCCACGAAGAAGTAATTACCGACCTGGTGCGTGGCGAAATTAGCAGCTACAAACAGCTACCGGCTAATTTCTACCAGATTCAAACCAAGTTTCGCGATGAAATACGCCCCCGCTTTGGGGTAATGCGCTCGCGAGAGTTCATCATGAAAGACGCCTACTCCTTTCACGCCTCCGAGGCCTGCCTGCAACAAACCTACGAAGCCATGCACAGCGCTTATTGCAAGATTTTCAGCCGTATTGGCTTGGCCTATCGTCCAGTACTGGCCGATACTGGCTCTATTGGCGGCGCTTTTTCTCACGAGTTCCATGTATTGGCCGACAGCGGCGAAGACGCCATCGCCTTTAGCAACGGCTCCGACTACGCCGCCAATATTGAAAAAGCCGAGGCGCTGGCACCAACCACGCCGCGCCCGACAGCCACGGCGCAGCTCACTGAAGTGGCCACACCCAATCAACACAGCATCGCCGAGGTCGCAGGCTTTTTGCAGGTGAGCCCCAGCGCCACAGTCAAAACCCTGATCGTGCTCGGTGAAGCCGAATCAGAGGACAAACCACAACCGCTGGTGGCACTGGTGCTGCGGGGCGATCATGAACTCAACGACATCAAAGCCGAAAAGCTGCCGGGCATTGCCAACCCACTGACCTTTGCCCCCGAAGAGCGCATTCGCAGTGAGCTGGGTGTAAGCCCGGGTTCTATTGGCCCTCAAGGCTTACCCATTCGCGTTATCGCCGACCATAGTGCGCTGGCACTGGTCGACTTTGTTGCCGGTGCCAATAAAGACGGTTTTCATACCACCGGCGTTAACTGGGGGCGGGATTTGCCCGAGGCCGAAGCGGCAGATATTCGCAATATTGTGGCGGGTGATCCCAGCCCCTGTGGCGAGGGCACGCTGGAGATTAAACGCGGTATTGAAGTGGGGCATATTTTCCAACTCGGCACCAAGTATTCACAAGCGTTAAATGCCACCGTACTGGATGAAAATGGCAAAGAGCAAACCATGATTATGGGCTGCTATGGTATAGGCGTGACTCGCGTAGTCGCGGCCGCCATTGAACAGAACTACGATGCCAACGGGATTATCTGGCCCGCCAGCATCGCACCTTTTCAATTGGCTATTGTGCCTATTAATCTGCATAAATCCGCTGCCGTTAAACAGGCATGTGAAGAACTGTACCAACAGTGCCTAAATGCCGGTATTGATGTTTTGTTAATGGATGAAGATAAAGCGCGGCTCGGTGTTATGCTGGCCAATACCGATTTAATGGGTATTCCCCATCGCATCGTAGTGGGCGATCGCGGCCTCGAAGCCGGCATGGTGGAATACAAAGGTCGCCGTGATGAGCAAAAACAGGATATCGCAGTCGATGCTATTGTCGCGCTTATTGCCGAACTACTGGCCCAAGCCTAAACGGCAAAGTGGGTTAACACAGCTGATGATCACTCTGATCATCAGCTGTGTTTTGTGTGCGTCCGTCAGTCACGCACAAACCACAGAGATGGACGACACGCTGCGCGATTTATTAAAAAACCATATTGAGCAGGCCGACAGTTTTAATGATCGCTTTGACGCCGAAGCCTGGTTAATGCTGATGAGCGGAAGACTTGCACGCTATATTAAAGATGAAGATGAACGCTTGCGCGTGTTACGCAAAATACATAGAGAAGCCACCGCCGCCAATTTGATGCCGGAACTGGTGCTGGCGGTTATCGAAGTGGAAAGTCACTTTAACCGCTTTGCCATTTCTCGCGTGGGCGCTCAGGGAATGATGCAGGTGATGCCATTTTGGAAAAATGAAATCGGCCGCCCTGAGGATAATCTCACCGATATCACTACCAATTTGCGCTACGGTTGCATTATTTTGCGGCACTATATAGATGTGGCCAAGGGCAGCCTTCCCGAAGCACTGGCGCGCTATAACGGCAGCTATGGCAGCTACCGCTACAGCGTCAAGGTAATGGATGCCTGGGAGCGCTGGCGCTAAGGTTATGTTCGAATAAACAGCGCCATGGATTCCACATGGGAAGTATGAGGGAACATATCCAGCACCCCGAATGTATGCAAACGGTAACCCTTGCCCACCAGGCTTGCAGCATCCCGCGCCAGGGTGGCGGGGTTACACGATACATAGACGACACGAGCAGGGCTCAAGCGCTGTATATTCTCGCAAACTTCTCGGGCGCCATCGCGCGGTGGGTCGAGCAGCAGCGCATCTACAGGACCAATTCGTTTGATCAGATCGGCCGCGTCGGTCACATTTAAATCGGCCGCCATAAAATCCACATTGCTCAAGCCGTTAACCAAGGCGTTTTCACGGCCACGAGCGACCATGGATTCCAATGCCTCCACCCCGGTTACTCGCCCGGCCCGGCGCGCTAACGGTAAGGTAAAGTTACCGATGCCGCAAAATAAATCCAGCACATGCTCATCAGCAGTGGGGCCAAGTAAATCCAATGCCTGGGTAACCATGGCGCGGTTAACAGCGCTGTTAATTTGAATAAAATCCGCTGGGTGCAGCGCCAAAGTGCAGTCAAACTCAGCCAAGGTGTAGTGCATACGCGGGTTCACCGCCCTCCCGTCAAGATCGGTAAGTGCGTAAGGGTCTTTGTTCGGCTGTAACCAGAGATCGCAGTGGTAACGGCTGGCAAAGTCGGACAGTGCCGCCAGTACTGGCTGCGCTAACGTTTGCGTATGGCGCAACACCAGAGCGCACTGGCCGTCGGTTTCTGTTATGGCAATATGGGTAATACTTTTGCTGGCATTCTCACTCAACAATTTACGCAGTGGTACCAATAAATCATTCAGGGGCGCTACCAAGACCGGACAGTGACTGATCGCCGTTAACTCGCGGTCGTTAAAGCGACGAAAGCCCAGCGTAGTCTGCTGCTCGCTTACCCAAACGCCAAGGCGCGCCTGACTGCGATAGCCGGTATCGGCCAAACTGATAGTGGGCAATATTTGCTCAGGCACGATACCGCCCTGGCGCTGCAGTTGATCCAACACTGCGTTTTGCTTTAGCCCCAGTTGCTCGGCAGCGCTCATGTACTGCAACTGACAACCACCACACTCGCCGAAATGCGCGCACACCGGCGTGATGCGTTGCTCGCTGGCGACAATAATAGCCTCAGCTCTAGCCTCGGCAAAACGCGCGTTATTGCGGGTAAAACGCGCCCGCACAGTTTCGCCGGCCAAGGCACCGCTGATAAACACCGGCTTGTCTTGCCAGTAGGCAATGCCGCGGATATCGTGGCTGATGCGTTCAACCGCGAGTTCTACCACCGGCAGCGGCGCACTGGTTTGTGGCCGGCGATGGCGCTGCCGTTTAAACGAGCGCGCCATCAAACCGCAAACAACCCGGAGGATAAATAACGATCACCGCGATCACAGACAATAGCCACAATCACCGCATTTTCGGTTTCTCGGGCCAGATCCAACGCCGCCGCCACTGAACCGCCAGAAGAGACACCGCAAAAAATCCCCTCCTCTCGAGCCAGCTGACGCATGGTGTCTTCGGCCCGTTGCTGTGACATATTGACGATACGATCCACTCTACGACCATCGTAAATAGTGGGCAAATAGGCCTCAGGCCAGCGCCGAATACCCGGGATACTGGCTCCGTCATCGGGCTGCAGACCAATAATTTCGATAGCGGGATTTTGCTCCTTAAAAAAACGTGAGCAGCCCATAATAGTGCCGGTAGTACCCATGGAGCTGACAAAATGGGTCACCATGCCAGCACTTTGCCGCCAGATTTCCGGCCCGGTGGTTTCATAGTGTGCCTGGGGATTATCGGTGTTGCCAAATTGGTCCAGCACCTTGCCCTTGCCGTCGGCTTGCATCTTCAACGCCAAATCCTGCGCCCCCTCCATACCCGCCTCACGACTGACCAGTATCAGCTCGGCCCCATAAGCGGCCATAGAGGCCTTGCGTTCCTCGGTACTGTTGTCGGGCATCACTAAAATCATCCGGTAGCCTTTGATCGCCGCCACCATCGCCAGAGCTATACCGGTATTGCCGCTGGTAGCTTCAATCAGGGTATCGCCGGGGGTTATCTGTCCGCGCGCCTCGGCGCGCTGAATCATCGACAGCGCCGGGCGATCTTTTACCGAACCGGCCGGGTTGTTACCCTCCAACTTTAACAACACTGTGGCCGAGGTGTTGGCAGCCATACGCTGCAGGCGCACCAGCGGCGTATTGCCCACAAAAGCTTCAATGGTAGGAAATTCCATAGCGACATATCTCACATGGGGCTGGTGGCGAGGAAGATTCGCACTTGCAGCATGGTACAAAAGGCGTCTATTCTACCCCCGAACAGCGTCCAGTAGAACCTTACACTGCCAGCAGGATTAAAAGGTGTTTATGATGAAGACAAGCAGTGTCAAAACCGAGCTCTGGCGACTGATTTTAGTGCCCGCACTCAGTATCACCCTGCTGCTGGCCGCAACACTCACCTATTTGTACACGTCGCAACTGTCAAGCTTCATCAACGACCGCGGCCGCCTGTTGACCGAAAAAACCAGCCGCCTGGTGCAGGTCGCCCTGAGCGCGCAAAATCAGCTGTTGCTGCACGAAATTATCAGCGCAACGCTGGAGGAGCCCTATGTACGCGCGGTATCGATTTACGATGCTGAGCAGGAGACTCATCAGCATTGGGGTCCACGCTTTCTTGTTGACGACGAAGACAGTGGCGTCCAAATTAATACTGGCGAAATGGCCAGCAAAACCACTGAGGACTCCATTCGTTTTCGTTTTCCGATAGTCAATAAGGCCGGGGATGAACAAATCGGCACGCTTGACATCGAGCTGATAACTTCACCGTTTCGGGTCTTACTGTATCAAACATTATTGGTAGTGGTGTTGGCCACTATCGCCTGCCTGTTACTGGCCAGTTACCTTGCCATTAAACTACACCACAGCATCACCGCACCACTGGGCCATATCAATACAGTAGTACACAAACTCACCAAGGGGCAATTGGGCAGCCGCGCCGACACCCAGTTACCTCATGAGCTGGCGAAATTGTCGCACGCCATTAACACCATGGCCGAGCAGCTGGAGCAAGACCAACAGGAAATGCAGAGTAACATCAATCAATCCATGGATGACCTGCGCGAAACCATGGAGACCATTGAAATCCAGAATATTGAATTGGACATTGCGCGTAAAGAGGCCCTGGCGGCTAGCCGTATTAAGTCGGAATTTTTGGCCAATACCAGCCATGAAATTCGCACGCCTTTAAATGGCATTATCGGTTTCACTAACCTCGCGCTGAAAACATCGCTCGACAGTCAGCAGCGCGGTTACTTGCAAACCATTCAGGACTCCGCCACGAATTTGTTGAAAATCATCAACGATATACTGGATTTTTCTAAAATTGAATCCGGTAAACTGGTACTGGATTACACCCCCCTGCCCTTGCGACAAACCATTGAGCACGCTGTAGACTCGCTGGCGTTTGATTCACAGGAAAAAAGCATTCAAATAGTGACGGTGATTGACAATAATATACCGCCACAATTAATGGA
>DATBNH010000524.1:0-2233 GCA_036554405.1 Cellvibrionaceae bacterium
CCCTATCTATCTAAGCGTCGAGTCAGCCATTTTTCCAGCTCCACCAGTGCCACAATGGGACAGGTGGCCAGCACAATGGTCAGCCAGTCGTTCAGGGACAAAGGCGCTAAGGCAAACACCCGTTGGCTCGGCCCCCAATAAGTAAAGGCAAGTTGCAACAGCAGTACCACGGCAATGGCCATTAATGCTGGACGCAGACCTTGCCAATAGCGTTTGTGCCATAGGGCATCGGCTAGAGTGCGAGCGCTGAGCAGATAGAAAATTTCAAACATCACCAGCGTATTAACGGCAAAGGCACGCGCCTGTTCAAGGTGCTGGTGTTGGGCCAGGTGCCAGTTGAACAGGGTAATAACAGTAGCAGCACCCACGCCACCGACCAACAATATACGGTACAGCAAACGCGCCGAAATAATTCCCCGGCCTCGAGTTCGAGGCGGGCGTAGCATAATATTGGCTTCGCTCTGTTCAAAGGCAATAGCAAGTGCGAGGGTAATGGCGGTGACCATATTGACCCATAAAATTTGCGCCGGGGTGATGGGTAGCAGCCAGCCGAAGAGTATGGCTATTGCCACTACGCTGGCTTGTGCCAGGTTGGTGGGCAGAATAAACGCAATGGATTTAACGATATTATCGAACAGGGTGCGCCCCTCGCTGACAGCGCGGGTTATCGTGGCAAAGTTATCATCGGTGAGCACAAAATCCGCCGCCTCTTTAGCCGCATCGGTCCCCTTAAGGCCCATAGCCACACCAATATCGGCCTGTCTGAGTGCCGGCGCATCGTTAACCCCGTCACCGGTCATGGCCACGGTATGTCGGTTTGCCTGCATGGCTTCCACCAGTTGCAGTTTATTGGTCGGACTGGTGCGAGCAAAAATATCGACACTTTCAGCTATGCTGTTGCGCGCTTGATCATCCATGGCATCCAGCTCGGCACCGGTGACCACACGCTCGGCATTAAGCCCCAGCTCGCGGCCAATGGCGGCGGCAGTGGCGGGGTTGTCGCCGGTAATCATTAGCACGCGGATGCCGGCGCGGTGGCATTCGTTTATGGCGTCTATAGCTTCGGGTCTGGGCGGGTCGTTAATGCCCGCCAATGCCACCATGGTTAGGCCATCTTGTATGTGGCTGTGATCAACCGATGCGTGATTGGCGCTGGCCGATTTACTGGCCAATGCCATAACCCGCATGCCCTGAGTTGCCAGCTGGTCTATGTGCGCCTGCCAAAAATTTTTATCAATAGGTTCGCGGCCGGCACTGCCTTGTTGGTAGTCGCACAGCTCGATCAGCCGATCAGGCGCGCCTTTGATGGCGAGTATGCGCTCGCTCCCCGGACTTTGGTGCAGAGTGGCCATGTAGCGCTTTTCGGTTTCAAACGGCAAGCTGTCTAGTCGTGGCCACTGTTGTTTTAAATCCTCAGTGGTCAGGCCGTGCTTGCGTGCCAATACATAAAGAGCGCCTTCGGTGGGGTCGCCGTGCAGTAACCACTGATCTTGTTCGCAAGTGAGGTTGGCGTCGTTACACAGCAGCGCTATGCGGCAGGCGCTGTTTAGCAGCTCGGGGTCTGCGTCGTTGCTGTCTGTGGTGATTTCACCGTGGGGCGTATAGCCTTCGCCCGTCACTGTGTATTGTTCCTCGGCGGTTACCAGCGCGCGCACGGTCATGGCGTTGGCGGTGAGGGTGCCGGTTTTATCGGAGCAGATCACATCCACCGAACCCAGTACTTCCACCGCTGGCAGACGCCGTACCAGGGCTCGTTTGTGAGCCATGCGCTCGACACCCAACGCGAGAGTGATGGTGACCACCGCTGGGAGCCCCTCGGGAATAGCGGCCACGGCAATACCAATGGCTCCTTGAAACAGTTCCGCCAGCGTGCTGCCGTGCACTAAAAAACCGAACCCCATGGTCGCTGCGGTCATCAACAAAATGATAATAGTCAGCTGCGCTGCTAAACGTTGCAGTTGCAATTGCAGGGGAGTTTGCGTGAGCGTGACGTTTTGCACCAGTCGGTTAATGGCGCCTATTTCTGTGTTAACCCCGGTGTGCGTGACCAGCGCCCGAGCGCTGCCAAAGGTGACCAGAGTGCCCATATAGGCCATGCCCTCGCGCTCGGCTTGGGGAGTGTCTATGTCTGAAGTGAGTGTGGTTTTTTCCGAGGCCACGGACTCTCCAGTTAAAAGCGCCTCGTCGATACGCAGGCTCTTGCTGTCGAGAATACGAAGATCGGCAGGCACCC
>DATBNH010000527.1:0-2249 GCA_036554405.1 Cellvibrionaceae bacterium
CGTTCCCCGTTCCCCGCCTCGTATGTCATCGCCTTGTCATTGGGTTGTCATTTGGTCGTCATTATCGCGTCCTAGTCTGTGCTGAGAAAGTTCTGTCAGTTATCAGCAGGCGCGCCCATGTTAAATATCGAGCACTCGGTCAGCAAAAAATTCCCCCGCTTTGCCTCTGCCAAACCCATTATCCGCAGGCCCACCTTGTCGCTGTTGCGGCATTTGACGCGAGAGACGGATATCAATCGGTTTTTAACCAGCAACCATGGGTTGCGTGGCATCGATTTTATTGACCAGATTTTCGATTATTTTAATTTCAGCTATACCGCCAGCGCACGTGAGCGCAGCAATATTCCCGCCCAGGGCCGGGTGGTGATTATCGCCAATCATCCTATCGGTTCTCTTGATGGCCTGGCACTTTTGCGTTTGGTCACTGAAGTTCGCTCAGATGTGCGCATTGTCGCCAATGATATGCTGATGAGCTTTGAACCGCTGCACGATCTGTTTTTACCCCTCGACAATATGACCCGCCGCGCTTATCGGGCCAGTTATAAAGCCATACTGGCGGCGCTGGAGAGCGAGCAAGCGGTGATTGTGTTTCCAGCCGGCGAAGTGTCACGGGCGAGCCCTGCGGGTATTCGCGATGGCCGCTGGCAGTCGGGCTTTTTGCATTTTGCGCGCAAAACCCAGGCGCCTATTTTGCCGGTGTTTATTGAGGCGAAAAACTCTTGGGTTTTTTACAGCGCCTCTATGCTCTACAAGCCTTTTGGTACGGCCTTGCTGGCGCGGGAAATGTTTAAAAAACAATCGGCAGAAATTCGCTTTCGCGTGGGCGAGTTGATTTCGCCAAAGGCCTTGTGTAGCGATAAACTGGCCGATAAAGCGTTAATTCATCGCCTTAAAAAACATGTTTACAAGCTGCGTAAAAAACGCAAATTACAGTTTGTGACCGAAAAAACCATTGCCCACCCGGAAGATTTACAAGCGCTTAGACGCGAGCTGGAAGTGGCCGAAAAAATTGGTACAACGTCTGACAAGCACAGCATTTATTTATGCCATTACAAGCAGCACCCGCATGTATTGCGCGAGCTGGGCCGCCTGCGTGAATACACTTTCAGGCAGGTAGGCGAGGGCACCGGTAGTCGCCGTGACCTGGATCGATTTGATCACTATTATCAACATTTGGTGCTGTGGGATGAAAGCAAGCTCACCGTGGCCGGTGCCTACCGCATTGGCGATTGCGCCGCTATTTTACAGGCCCAAGGTGTCGATGGCCTCTACACCCAGGAGTTGTTTGATTACAAGCCTGCAGCTTTCGATATCTTGGACAAAGCGGTAGAGCTGGGCCGCAGTTTTGTGCACCCCGATTATTGGGGCAAGGCCAGCCTTGAGTATTTGTGGCAGGGGTTGGGGGCGTATTTGCGCCTCAAGCCACAGGTTTGCTATGTGTTGGGCCCGGTAAGCATGAGTGCCAGTTACCCCAAACATCTGCGCGATTTGTTGGTGTATTTTTATCAGCGCTATTATGCCCATCCCAATGTATTGGCCAGCTCTCGGCACCCGCATTATATTGAGGCGGAAGATTACATTGCTTTGAGTAAAGAGTTCGCCCTCTTGAATCGCGATGACGCTTTTAAATTGGTACAGCAAAAAATGCACGAAGCCGACTGCAAATTTCCCACCTTGTATAAGCAATACGCGGCACTGTACGAGCCCGGTGGCTATAGTTTATTGGCCTTCAGTGTTGATGATGACTTTGGCCATTGCCTGGATGGTCTGTTTGTAGGCGACTTAAGAAAAATGAAAGCACAAAAGTACCAGCGCTATATCAATAATTCTGCACAGAGCCAGGCGAGCTGAGGGTATTGTTGCTGTACGCAAGGCAAGCACAGCGCCGGTTTTATTCCGGTAACCTATTCGTTTTTGCTGTCCGCGCCAGGCCGCTGGCGAATCACTACCGTTTTGGCCATTTTATCGTGCCAGCCCTGTTTTTTCGGGTCCCAGAGTATCCACAAAAACCCCAGCCCCAGCGGTAGCAAGGATACGTAATAGCCAATGTAGCGCACTATCAGGCGAATCGGGTCGGGCTTTTGCAAGGTTTCGGCATCCACAATAATCATCTTTGTGGCCATTTTTCCGGGCGTGGCAGACTTCACTATCCAGAAGGCCAGAAAAAACAAAGCGGGTATACCGTAATGCAGCAGGGCGTTATCGCGGCTGGCCCAGAGCATCTGCATCCAGTTTCCATCGGCTTGATA
>DATBNH010000530.1:0-1804 GCA_036554405.1 Cellvibrionaceae bacterium
TCTTCAAACTACGCAAAGCCCGTACCTCACATAGGGTCGAGTCACACTCATTACCTTTTGAGGTGCTTGCTAAAAAATGGCAGGGCGTGGTTTTTAAACCGATCGCTGACACCGCTCACATGATCTCCTTCATAAATTTCAAACTGATTATCAACACCCGAGTCATTTAGCAATTTACTGAAGGCTTGTGCATCGACTTTTAAACCATCCTGATCGCCTACATCAATATAAATAGCGCTGTATTTTTTCAGATTGGCTATGTATTGATGGGCCATACTCAAAGGCGCGTTCGCGGCCCAGCTTGCTAAAACGCTATCAACTTGTTCTTGGCTGCCGGTGGGCAAGTCGGCGTAAAAAGGAGGATTGTGGGGGTTGGGAGACCAAGCGGCAGCAACGGCCAGGGTGGCGCGTTCCAAAAAGCCCAGGCTCGTTGATGCTTCTGCAGTTTCAAGTGATTCTAATTTCGCCAGCATATCAGCCGGTGGTGCGGTGCGGGCAGACATGCAGCAAGGGCTCATGATGTAGAGCGCAGAAAAAACATCGGGACGCTTCATGCCAATGCGCGCCACGCCGTGGCCGCCCATTGAATGCCCCATCAGCCCGCGGCTGTCGCGATGTGGCAAACTGCGATAATGCTTATCAATGTAACTGACCAGCTCCTCAGCAATAAAAGTTTCCCAGTCGCCGATGGTAATAGAACTGGCGTACATGGAACCGTTGTGCAGGGTTTGCGCGCTGGGCAAGACCACAATCATTTCTTCCACACCCTTGGCGTAAAGCCCTTCCAGGGCTTGCAACTCGCCGGCCCATATCTGATTGTTAATGCTATAACCATGTAAACCATAAACCACCGGGTAACGCTTATTGGGTTCTGCATGATAAGACGGCGGCAGAAAAACCGTTACGCTCCGGTCAGGGCTGTTGCCTTCCAGATTGCCAACCAGCGACTTCCCGTGCACAGTAATGTCTTCAACCAGGTTGGATTTTTCTGACGCGGGCTCGGCAAACACGGCTTGCCCGTGAAACAGAATTAGACCGAGTAAGAGGAATAGGCTTTTGGGGCAAAGGGAGAAAAAGAGACTGCGCTGTTGCATAGGGTTAATCCTTTTTAGGGTACCTTTATTGTTTTATAAGCTCTGGGGACATGAGTTAGCCTCAGATCTTTGCGCTGGAATAATATTCCAGTACGAGCTCGCACGCAGCATTCCTGAGCCCCGCCAGAGGTCTTTTACGCTTATTTACATGGAAGCCACTATGACTTGCCATATTCTGCTCATCAAATCCAAACAAACTCAGGGACACCTAATAACATGACGGCGCCTTCTTATGCACCGCTATTGATATCTTCGGCGCCTGAAAAATGCACACCAGACAAGAATGCCATCTCCCGGTTCCAGGTGGCCAAATCGTTTCGATTAAATTTGCTGAGCGAATCATGCCCACAGGCACGCGCCATTACTTGCATTAATTCCACCGATGCGCGGAAGAAATTATTAAGGCGAGCGGCAGAGGTGTCGATATTAAGTCGTTGTCGTAATTCCGGTCTTTGCGTAGCGATTCCGGCGGGGCAATTGTTGGTATTGCACATTCTGGCGCCCACACAACCAATGGCCTGCATCGCGCTGTTTGACAGAGCAATACCATCGGCACCCAAAGCCATGGCCTTGACGAAATCAATGGGCACACGCAGTCCACCGGTGATGATTAGCGTTATGCGACCGCTGGCTTTCTGTGCATCCAGATAACGGCGGGCACGGGCCAGGGCCGGGATCGTCGGCACACTGATGTGGTCGCGAAACATTTC
>DATBNH010000552.1:0-3547 GCA_036554405.1 Cellvibrionaceae bacterium
TGAGGCCCCCATAGTGGTTGAGGCCGGCAACGGTGGTAGTGGCTGTTTAAGCTTTCGCCGTGAAAAATTTATCGCCAAAGGTGGCCCCGATGGTGGCGATGGTGGCGATGGCGGCAGTGTATTTATCCAGGCCGATGAAAATCTTAACACCCTGGTGGACTATCGCTATCAGCGCCGTTTTCGTGCGCAGAGTGGTGACTCCGGTCGCGGTAAAGACTGCCGTGGCAAGAGCGGCGAAGATTTGACTTTGCAGGTGCCGGTGGGCACCACCATTATCGATATTGATACCGGGGAAACCCTGGGTGATTTAACCCGCGCCGGTCAAATTTTGAAAGTGGCCCAGGGTGGCTTTCACGGCTTGGGCAATGCACGCTTTAAGTCCAGTGTTAATCGCGCGCCTCGGCAGACAACGCCGGGCAGTGAGGGCGAGGTGCGCCAGCTCAAGCTGGAAATGAAAGTGCTGGCCGATGTGGGTCTGTTGGGTTTGCCTAACGCCGGTAAAAGTACCTTGATTCGCTCGGTAAGTGCCGCGACTCCGAAAGTGGCCGATTATCCTTTTACGACTCTGGTGCCTAATCTCGGTGTGGTAAAAGTGCAGGAGCATAGAAGCTTTGTGATTGCGGATATCCCCGGTGTGATTGAGGGCGCATCTGCAGGTGCTGGTCTCGGCATTCGCTTTCTTAAACACCTGACCCGCTGTCGGGTGCTGTTGCATGTGTTGGATGTGGCTCCGGCCGATGGTGCCGATCCGGTGGAGAACTTCCTCACCATTTCCCGTGAACTGGAGCAATTCAGCCCATCACTGCTGGAGCGTGAGCGCTGGCTGGTGCTCAATAAAGTGGATTTGTTACCCGAAGACGAACGCCAACAGCAGTCGCAGTCTATTGTTGAGCGGATCAACTGGAAGGGGCCTGTGCACAGTGTTGCCGCCATCAGTAAACAGGGTACCGACACCCTGGCCGGCATTTTAATGAAACACCTTGAAGACATGTGGCAAGCCGAACGCGATAATCCGGAGTTGTTGGACGCTGAGCTTGATTTGCAGAACCGTATGCAGCAGGAGGCGCGTGAACAGATTGAATATTTGCGCGAGCAGCAACGTGCCGCCCGCAAGGGTAAAGCTACCGATGACGACTTCGACGATGATGATGACGATGAAGTCGAAGTATTCTACGTGCAATAAAATGAGGAGCAACAGGGCGGCATGACAAAGCGTGAGGCCATTGCCAGCACACGGCGCTGGGTTGTAAAAATCGGCAGTGCCCTTTTGACCGCCGACGGCAAAGGGCTCGACTACGCTGCCATTGCTCACTGGGTGGAGCAGATGGCCGCCTTACGCGAGCGCAATATTGAAGTGGTACTGGTTTCCTCCGGTGCCGTGGCTGCCGGCATGACTAGGCTCGGTTGGCACACCCGCCCGCTGGAAATCCACAAATTGCAAGCAGCCGCTGCCGTGGGCCAGATGGGATTGATTCAGAACTATGAAGCTGAATTCAGCCGTTTTGGTCGACATACCGCTCAGGTGCTGCTCGATCACGATGACCTGTCCAATCGTCAGCGCTACCTGAATGCGCGCTCCACTTTGCAAACCTTACTGGCGCTTGGGGTGATCCCGGTGGTTAATGAAAACGACACCGTGGTTACCGACGAGATTCGTTTTGGCGATAACGATACGCTGGGAGCTCTGGTGGCCAATCTGATTGATGCGGATTTGCTGGTCATTATGACCGACCAGCTGGGTATGTATAATACCGATCCTCGCAACAACCCCGATGCCCGATTAATTACTGAAATAGCCGCTGCTGATACCAGCCTTGATGCCATGGCCGGTGATGGTGGCAGTTTAGGGCGTGGCGGTATGATTACTAAAGTGCGCGCTGCTCGGGTGGCCGCGCGCTCAGGCGCTGATACTATTATTGTTGGCGGTCGCCAGGATCAGGTGTTAAATCGTATTGCCGATGGCGAACTGTTGGGCACTTACCTGTGGGCCGATCAGCAGCCACAAGCCGCGCGCAAGCGCTGGCTGGCCGGGCATCTGCAAACCCGGGGGACGTTAGTGGTGGATGACGGCGCGGCCAGGGTTTTAACGCAACAGGGTAAAAGCTTGCTGCCTGTGGGCGTTAAAAAAGCCGAGGGTAAATTTTCTCGCGGCGATATGGTGGTCTGCGTGGATGAGCGCGGTCGTGAAATTGCCCGAGGTCTGGTTAACTATTCCGGTGACGAGGCGCGCAAAATTATCGGTAAACCCAGCGCAGCAATCGTCGAGCTGTTAGGCTATCAGCACAGTGAAGAGTTGATTCATCGCGACAATCTGGTTTTAAGTCACTGAAGAAGCGTCTCCAGGGCGGTTATTTACTCTGCACAGCAGTAATAAATTATACCCGTCTGAGTCAGTACCACGTTAAGGGTTTATGTCAGTAAGGACAGAACATGGATATGTATTATCCTCAACGATACAATCCCAGAGTCTCGCCGGGCTTTCGTGAATGGCATTTTTTAGTCTTGCTGGTGGTTGCCGGAGCGGCCTTTGGTTACGCCTTATCTTGCTTACTGGGCGGTCCAAGCTCCGATGAAGGCTTTCACGCTCCGCAAATTTGGCATTATTACAACGGCGGCACAGATTACGCCGGCAACCTTACTGTACCCCCTACTTATCATTACGCTATTGCCTTTGTCGTCAGACAAATTGGTTACTACCACGATTATTTGTTGCGTTTTATTCAGATGTCTGTGGCCTTGTGTGTACTGCCAATTTTTTATGCAATAGCCAAGCATTATTACCCGCAGACTGCGGGTGTGCGCATGTTGCAATTGTTCTTTGCGCCGCTGATGTTCCCCTTCTTTTTTTTACTCTACACTGATTTGTGGGCGCTACTGTTTATTACGCTCTCTTGGTATGGTGTTCTTAAGCGCTTTTATTGGCTATCGGCACTTGCCGGGTTGTTGGCTGTTTCTATCAGGCAAGATGCAGTGATATGGGTCGGCTTGGTGTACTTGCTGATGTGTTTTGACGGCATCAGTTTACGTCAGCGCGCCGATTACCGAGACTTTATCATTCGTGCGCTGGGTAAAGGCCTGCCCTTTTTGTTGTTGTTTCTGGCGTTTATTGTCTTTGTGATTGTTAACGGCGGTGTTGCCATTGGCGATAAACAAGCGCATACGATAGACAGTTATAATGTTACCAATGTCTATGTTTTTTTACTGTGCAGTTGGCTGTTGTTTCTACCGGTGAGCCTTTATCAGCTGCCGGCTATTGTTGCTGTGTTGAGAAGACCGTGGGTGTGGCTACTGCTGGTGGGTGGCTTTGTATTGTTTATGGGCACCTTCAGTAATCCCCATGGTTATAATAACACCATGTACAGTTTTTTTCTGCATAATGGACTCCTGTACCTGATGATGCATTCACGCTTGGGCTTGGCGCTTTTTTATCTGCCCATTGCCTGGATGGCGTTGACATTATGTACGCTGAAACTGCCGGAAAAGCGTTATTACTGGATGCTATTGATTATCCCGGTTTCAGCGATTATGCACCCGTTGATAGAGCCGC
>DATBNH010000573.1:0-2516 GCA_036554405.1 Cellvibrionaceae bacterium
CGAGGCCAGGGGTACGTATTCAATGACGCTGTTTAAAAAGCCGGTGTCTATAAAAGGTGCGCTTCTGGTGCTGTTGTTACCGGCGGGCATTGTTCTTATGGCTACCGCCTGGTTTGTACACGGATTACTTCTGGAAAGAATGTCCCGGGAGTTCGTCGAAAGTCGACTGAAAGACGAAGTCGCGTTCCTGGAACTCAATATCCGGCAAGCCGAAGGCAAGATAGATATGCTCAAGACCGGTGACTATTTTGAAAAGGTATTTCATCATGCTTTTGCCATCCAGTCTTCAAGTCAAACGGTCATATCGCCGCAGTCCTGGCAGCCGCTGTTGAGCCCTTTGCTGCAATTTGATGGCGACGAAAGTATCAGAGTACACAACGCGAAAATAGCCAACGCACCTTCCGACATTCTCGCTTTATCGAAAATCATTTGTTGTAAACGGCGCTCCTATAAAGGTTATCGTTTCGGAAGACATGGGAGCACTGAAAAACAGTCAGGCAGAGCTGCATGTCTGGACAGCGATCGTATCGATCTTACTGATTATTTTGCTTGTGGGCGTTATCTGGTTTGGCATTAACCTCTCTATGCGCCCTGTTGTCTCGCTTCAGGCCGCTCTCAAACGATTACAAAGCGGCGAAATAGCACGGATCGACGCCGAAGCTCCGGAAGAGTTTCGGCCGTTGGTGCAACAGCTCAATCAACTAATTGATTCGTTAGATCAACGGCTTGAGCGCTCTCGGGAAGCGCTGGCGAACCTGTCTCATAGCGTTAAAACGCCCATTGCCGCCGTTAGACAAGTGCTTGAAGATACCAGCCGACCGCTGGATAACAGCCTGAGGCGTGAGATGGGATCGCGCCTGAGCGATATTGACCGGCAATTAGAAGCAGAAATGCGGCGCAGTCGGTTTGCTGGGCCCCAGATTGGCAAAAGTGCTTTCCCCGTTAAGCAAGCTCGCGATCTGTTATGGATGCTGGGCCGGCTTTACCCTGAAAAGTCATTCGAGCTATCCACCTCACTTACCGATGAGTTTCGCTGGCCGATTGAGGAGCATGATTTAAACGAAATATTGGGGAATTTGCTCGATAATGCCGGAAAATGGTCTCAAGAATGTGTTGAACTGTCTTTAGAGCAACACAATAATCTAGCGCTGATTGTGGTAACGGATGATGGGTCTGGAGTTGCAGAAAATGAGCGGGTGTACTTGGGCCAGAGAGGGCTCCGGCTTGATGAACAAACTCCGGGGCATGGGCTTGGCCTCGCTATTGTGCGCGATATTGTTGCCAGATATGGTGGCCGAACCGATTTTTCAGCTGGGTTGCAAGGCGGCTTGAGAGTGCTCGTAGAAATATCGGTCTAGGTCAAACGCTGCCAACCGATTAACAACGTTTCTTAATCACCCAAAACGTACGCATTGCGGCCGGCTTTCAGGCCTGCGATCGCCGCACCTACGCCGATCGCGATGAGAAATCCGCCGGCGGCCTGCCAGCCGCCGAACAGATCGCGCAGCACGCCAACCAACAGTGGCCCAAAGGCCGCCATAATATAGCCCAGGCTTTGAGCCATACCGGAAAGGCGCCCTGCGCCTTCGGCGTCCCGCGCCCGCACCGCCAATAAGGTCAGCGCCAGGCTAAAGCTGCCGCCCTGACCAAGGCCCAACACCACAACCCACAGCCACATCTGATCTATTGGCCCGTAAATACACCCGGCAAGACCCGCAATAACCAGCAACATCACCAGAGCAATCATCGCCCGCTGATCACGCATGTGGCTTGCAATTATAGGCGCTGAGATAGCGCTAACCACCTGCATCAAAATGGACACAGATGCCGCCAGGCCGGCTTCAACGGCGCCGATGCCGCGGTCTTGTAAAATGGTGGGCAGCCAGCCGAATACGGTATACGCCAATGACGACTGCAAACCCATGTACAGAGCGATTTGCCACGCCAGTCGATCACGGTATATGGATTTTCCATGGGTTTTCCCCGGCTTGGCACCCAGTTTTTTATCACTTAACTGAACCCACCAGGCCACAAACGCAATAACGGCCGGTACCAGCCAGAACGCCAGTGCCGGGCGCCATTGTTGATCAAACAGTTGCCGCAGGGGTTCCGTTGTACCCGCCGCAATGGCTGCACCGGCGCAAAGTACCGCCGTATAGAGGCCCGTCATCAAACTGGCATGGTTGGGAAAGTCCCGTTTCACAATGCCTGGCAATAACACTCCGATAATACCGATGCAGCCGCCGACGATCGCCGTACCGGCAAACAGCCCCGCCAAGCCAGAATAAGGCCGCACCAGCAGTGCCAGCGCCAACACAGCCAGAATAACCAGTACAGTTCGTTCAATACCCAGGCGGCTTGCCAGTTTTGGCGCCAACGGTGCGGCGAGTCCTAAAAACAGTACCGGAAGAGTCGTCAGAATGCCCAGTGCTGTAGACGACAAGGCAAAACTGTCGCCAATCGTGCGCAGCATAGGGCCAATACTGCTCAGAGCCGGGCGCAGGTTAAGGGCGACC
>DATBNH010000574.1:0-1544 GCA_036554405.1 Cellvibrionaceae bacterium
TGCCCGTGGTGCATTTGCCATTGCCCAGTGTGGCGGCTGGGGCGGCGCGCGCTACGCCCTCAAGACTGGCACAGCACCAGACATCCACCTGCCCCAGCAACGGCTGCAGTGAACCGAGAAGATCTTTATCTGCCATCATCGCCACTAACGCGAATACGCGGCCCGGTGGCGCAGGTCGCACCAGATTGGCAGCCAGATACGTTGTCGCCGCTGGGTTATGCGCCACGTCGAGAATAACCCAGCGGCCGTTAATAGCCAGTGTTTGCATGCGCCCAGGCAGTGTTAGCTGCTCCAGTGTCTGTACAATCTGCTCGCGATCGAGCTCAATACCCAGCACCTCGACCGCCAGTAAAGCTGCCGCCACACTGGGCAATGGCAAATGCACCACGGGCAGAGAGTCCAGCCGCCGTCCGCCCTGCCACCACCAGAGGCCATCATCCTGCCGACCAAACTGAAAGCTATCACCTGCCGCTAACCACCGGGCGCCCAGCCGTTTGGCAGTTTCTTCAACCGAGTTCGGAGGCTCGGGGTCGGCACAGATCGCGGGCACATTGGCGCGAAAAATACCGGCTTTTTCGCGCCCGATCACCTCCCGGTTGCGCCCCAGCCAGGCCTCATGATCAATGGCAATACTGGTGACTACAGCGACATCGGCATCCACCAGGTTAACCGCATCCAGGCGGCCGCCGAGGCCCACTTCCAATACCGAGACATCAACCCTTTGCTGTTTGAAAATATACAGGGCCGCCAGGGTGCCAAATTCAAAATAAGTCAGCGAAATATCGCCCTGGGCGCGATTGATCTCACCGAAAGCATGACAGAGACTGTCATCATCGACCGGTTGACCGTTAATGCATACGCGCTCGTTATAGCGAAGCAGATGAGGAGAGGTATAGGCGCCCACTTTTAGGCCCGCACGCTGCAACAGCGCGCTGATGGTGGCCACACAGGAGCCCTTGCCGTTAGTGCCAGCGACAATAACATGCCGGCCACCGCCGGGGAGGCCCATGCGCTCAGCCACCTGACTGACACGTTCAAGGCCTAGTTCAATCTCCCGAGGATGGCATTGCTCCATCCAGGCAAGCCACTCAGGAAGCGATGAAAATGACATGAGGCGAGTTACGCCTCTACCACCTGGTGAGTAAACTTGGCGAGTAAACCGGCCAATCTGTCACGTATTTCACTGCGATGAATAATCATGTCAATGGCACCGTGCTCCAGCAAAAATTCGCTGCGCTGAAAACCCTTGGGCAACTTTTGCCGAATAGTCTGCTCGATAATGGCAGGCCCGGCAAAACCGGCGCGAGCCCCAGGCTCGGCGGCATTGATATCACCCAGCAGAGCCAGCGAAGCCGATACACCGCCATAGACAGGATCGGTCATCATGGAAATATAGGGGATGCCCTGCTGCTTCAAGCGCTCGATCACGGCACTGGTTTTGGCCATCTGCATCAGCGAGATCAAGGCTTCCTGCATCCGCGCACCGCCGGTCGCAGAAAAACACACCAAAGGAATATTCTCCTCGAGAGCCAGCTTGGCGGCGC
>DATBNH010000619.1:0-1639 GCA_036554405.1 Cellvibrionaceae bacterium
TCACTACGGTTAGGCCCTGAGCGCGAGCCTCGCGTACCAAGCGGTAGCCCGGGTCTGAAATCAGCGGTGTTCCGGCATCGCTGATCAGGGCGATATCCTCGCCGCTTTGCAGCCAGCTGAGAATCTGCCCGGTGCGCTGCTCATCACTGTGGTCGTGATAGGCCAACAGCGGTGTGGTTATGGCAAAGTGCGATAGCAAACGGCCGCTGTGACGGGTATCCTCGCAGGCTATGCGCGCAACCCTTTGCAATATTGCCACCGCCCGCGGGGTCATATCGTCCAGATTCCCGATGGGCGTGGCGACAACATACAGGGTACCTCTGGTAGTGCTGGCGGTTATTTGGGTAGAGTCGGTCATATTTTTGCTCGGGATAGATGGCTCCGGCGGGCAAGTGGTTGATAAACTATGCACCCGAGAACCTGTTAATCTGCACAGCGTGCCACGCCGCCTGTGGCCGACAGTGTAATGGCCCTTAGGCCCGCTATAAAGCGTTTCAACAAGAGTAGACCCATGTCAATTCGAATACTTGCCGCCCTTGTCATATCCCTTGCTGTGCTGATTGCCGGCTGTGGCACCCAACCCACCGAGCCCTCGGAGGCGATGGAGTCAGATGCGCCCTTAAGCCTGTCAGAACTGGAGCGGCGCATTGGCACTTTGCTGGAGCAGGCGGGCAATTTGCCATCGCCCGAGCGCGAACAGCAGCTATTGAGTGCGGCCGAGCTGCTCAATCAAAACCGTCAGCCGGACTGGGCGCTCAATATTTTGCAATCTATCCCCACCGCCGCCCTTGATGACGAGGCTTTTATTCGCTACAGCGATCAAGTCAGCCGCGCCGCCATTGCCACCGGTCGTTACTTGCTGGCTCGCGAACTTTTAACCGATGACCGCTTGCGCTCGCTAAGCCTGCCCGCCTCGCTGGATATTACATTATCCGAGCGGCGCGCTACGGTCGACTCACGTCTGGGCAATTTCAGCGATGCCCTCAACGAGCGCATTCATCTGGGTGAACGCCTGAGCGAAAGTGATGATATAGAGCTGAACAATGAATCTATCTGGCAGGATCTGATGAGTCTGTCCCCCGCGCAACTGCAAACACTGGCCGATGCCCCTGCACATTCACCTCAGCTTGGCTGGGCAGAACTGGCGCTGCTGGCCCGCGACAATGCCAGCGATCTCAGTGCGCAACTGGCACAATTGCAGCGCTGGCAGCGCCAGTGGCTCGGCCACCCCGCGGCGCGCCATCTACCCACAGATTTACAGCTGCTGAACCAGTTGGTTGCCGAACAGCCGCGTCAGGTTGCTTTGTTGTTGCCGCAACAGGGACGCCTCGCCGCCGCCGCCAGTGCCGTGCGTGATGGTTTTCTGGCCGCCTACTATGCCGCCCCCCTCGGTGCCAAACGCCCGGATATTCGCCAGTACGACACTAGCGGTGACAATATTGTCAGCGTCTACCAACAGGCAATTGATGACGGCGCCGAGATGATTATCGGCCCGCTCAGCAAGGAACATGTACAAACCCTGTCGATGCTGCCACTGGCAGTGCCGGTGTTGGCTCTTAACACGCTGGATGACAAGACCCCGGAAGAACAAATTTTTCGGCCCGAACAAGTCTTGCACCAACAGCTCGAGCCCGCGCCC
>DATBNH010000643.1:0-4455 GCA_036554405.1 Cellvibrionaceae bacterium
TAAACGGCGAGCAATGACCGCGTCGAGAATGTCATCTTTGGTTTTAAAATGATAGTAAAAATTGCCACGGGAAATCTGTACCGCCTCGGCGATATCGGCAAAAGAAGTAGCGTCAAACCCCCTCTCGTAAAACAATCGGTCGGCAGCCGCTACAATTTTTTCACCCATTGTAATTTCACTCATGCTTGCTTTGCTCAATCCGGCGCACTGATTAGGACAATTGTCCTAGATAATCAATATAGGACGTTCGTTCTGAACGGTCAAGGACTTGGCGCTACTGCCAAATTTTGTGCATATAGCCATTGTTCGAGTGTGGCAAACCAATCGATGGGGTTTCGAAGACCGAAGCCGTGGCCGCCATTGGGCAAAATTAACAAACCCGACTCCACGCCAGCAGCCTGCAGGGCCTGGTAATAAACCAGAGAGTTTTTTACCGGCACGGCTTCATCATCGCCGGCATGCACAATAAAGGCGGGGGGCGTATCGGATGTCACTTGCGATTCGTTGGAAAAGTATGACAACCACTGCGCTGCTGGAGCTTCACCCAACAGGTTGCGGCGGGAACCGCGGTGGGTAATATTGGCGTTAAAGCTGATAACCGGATAAATCAGTATGTGAAAATCGGGACGCACCTGGTCCGGTGTCCACTCCTCCAACACCGGCCGGGGGTAGTGCACAGCCGCCGAAGAGGCGAGATGACCACCGGCGGAAAAACCCATAATACCAATGCGCTCGGGGTCCAGCTGCCACTGCTCGGCATTTTGTCGCACCCAATACAGCGCTCGTTGCGCATCCTGCAAGGGCCCAAATTTTTTGTTCTCCATGGTGATATCCATAGGGTCGCGATATTTCAACACAAACGCGGTAATACCCAGTTCATTAAAACGCCGCGCTACTTGCTCGCCCTCCTTGACCACCGACACCCCCCCATAACCGCCGCCCGGTGCAATAATCACAGCCGTTCCCATGGCGTTTTCGGTCGCTGCCATATAAACCGTCAGGTTAGGAAAGGTCACCTGTTGCAAAAAAGTATCCGGATGGGCTGGATCACGAACCTTTTCCCAATCGTCTGTGACTTTGCCGCCAGGTATACTACCGCTGTAAAGAGCAATAACCTCGCCTTCCTCCTGATCGTTCTGCCCATAACTGACGCACCCCATTAATACTCCCCCTAAAATCAGCCATATAGCCAGGTAGTTCCACCTGGTGCGTTGATCGGAAAAAAGGATACGCATATGATTACCTCTGCTTTGATTTTAATTCTTCAGTTTTATCATACACTTTTACTCTTGAACTGCGCATAGCAGGCGAGTAAACCCTCTCGTCTATCAACGCTGATAGTGATTGTTTCCAAAAGGAACCATATCTACATGCGCCCGCGCTGGCAATGGAGCCCATGATTGGCGAGGTTTCTATTTTTGCGGGCAATTTCGCCCCCAGTGGATATGCGTTCTGCGAAGGGCAGGTGCTGCCTATCAGCCAGAACCAAGCACTTTTTTCTATACCGGGTACTCAATATGGCGGCGATGGAAAAACCACCTTTACCCTTCCCGACCTGAGAAAAGCTGAAGAGCCTCTAAAAGGAGCACGATATATTATTGCCATTGAGGGTAATTTACCCCAGCGGGAATAGAGTTGGTCTTATTTGGCACCTGGAAAAGCGGGTGCCGCTACGACGGCCCCTGAACCCGAAACACCCGTAAGTTGTTAATCTCTCACCCCTGGCAAAAGCTCCAACTCCTGCTGCCATATCAGACACCTTTTTAACCAGCCCATTAATTCTCAACCACAGGTGGCGTGCCCTCACCATACATTGAGAGACACTGGTCACAATCAATATGCGTTCGCAGCTCTATCTACGATATGGCGTCACCACAAATGCAGAACAGATTAGCGGACAAAAGTGCTGTTCTATGCCTTGAAATGCGTGACGGGGTTCACTGGGGAATGAATTTATGTATAATTATCCGCCAGTCGGGGAAGCTCGTTACTGCAGGTGCAGCGCAGATCTAAACTACCAGAACTACAGGGATGCATACCGTGATCAACAATCTGAATCTACTAACTATGCGCCCGGCTGGAGCGCTGACATTCTGCATTTGCCTGCTGGTCGCCGGTTGCGGCGGCGACAGCAATCAACCGTCCGATGGGCAGCCCCGGTCCACGCTGGACCATGCCTTGCGCGCCGAAATCGAGCTGCATCAACTCACCGGTGACCCCTCCCTGGGGCGAAATTTGCCTTCTATTGAAGACCCCAAAGCGCAACTGGGTATGCAGCTTTTTTACACCAAGGCGCTGAGCGGCGACCTGGATACGGCTTGTGTAACCTGCCACCACCCCATGCTGGGTGGCGGGGATGCCCTCTCTCTGTCGATAGGCGTGGATGCCGAAAGCCCCGATATTCTGGGCATGGGCCGCGTGCACAGCACGTCGGGCGAGCACTATGACGGCGGGCCTTCGGTACCGCGCAATGCCCCCACCACCTTTAACCTCGCCCTGTGGGACAAAGTGCTGTTTCACGATGGCCGGGTGGAGAGCCTGAGTGGCACACCGGGTATGAACGGCGCCGATGGTAGCGGCATTCGCACCCCGGATGTGGCGTTTGCAGAGGCTGATCCAGAGGCCGGCACCAACCTGTCCGTAGCTCAAGCGCGGTTTCCGGTCACTTCCCCCGAGGAAATGAAAAACTTCGGTTGGTTTGAAGGCATTAGTAATCAAGAGGTGCGACAGTATTTACAGGAGAGATTGGGCGATTATGGTTTGCCGCCCGGAGGACCGCTGGCAGTCAATCACTGGCCAGCACTGTTTGCAGAGGTCTACGGCACACCGGGTACTGCAGCCGAGGATGTGGTTACTTTTGCCAATATTGCCGATGCGCTTGCCGCCTATGAGAACTCCCAGGTCTTTGTCGATACCCCCTGGAAGAAATATGTTCAGGGCGACGAACAGGCACTGACCGCGGCGCAGAAGCGCGGCGCCCTGCTGTTTTATCGTTCCATTGAGCAAGGTGGGGCCAACTGTGCCGGCTGCCACGGCGGCGATTTTTTCACCGACGAACAGTTTCACAATACCGCCATGCTGCAGGTGGGCCGCGGCAAGGGTGACGGTGACAACGGCACCGAGGACTTTGGCCGCTATCGCGAAACCGGACAGGAAAAAGACCGCTACGCTTTCCGCACACCCAGCCTGATTAACGTGGCCGCAACCGGCCCGTGGGGCCATGCCGGCGCCTATACCAGTCTTGAAGGTATTGTCCGACAGCAATTGCATCCGGAGCAGATGTTCTACCACTATGACTGGAGCCAATTGGATCCGACGGTGCAGACTCACTTCGCCCAGGACAATACTCAGCGCGCCCTGGATCACTGGTTGACGCAATTGGAGACGGGGGAGTCCCAGTTACAACCGGTCTCATTGAACGATACCCAGGTGGCCGATTTGGTGGCCTTTATGCATGCCCTCACCGATCCCTGTGTGCTCGACCGCGCTTGCATGTCGCCCTGGATTCCCGACGAGTATTCCGAGTCCCCAGACGATCTGCGACTGGACGGTATGGATGAGTATGGCAACTACTGGTAAACGTTAATGCGCCAAGGCCGTTAGACGACACCGTTGTGCCTTACCACCAAGCCTTGCCCCACATTTCCGGGTTGGCCCAGAAGCGAGGATTATTCCAATCACGCCGGTGATTGTAATTATCGATATTGTAGGTGTAGAGGCTGAGTTTTTTACTCGCAGCCCCAAACTGTGCCTGGCGACGAAAGCCGAGGCCGATAAAATCCTTTAACGTCCAACCACTGTTATCGGCCACCAACACCGCAATCTGGCGGGTGCCATAATTTCGTAGCTGGCCCAGCACCGCTTGGCCCTCGCTTTGGCTCAAAGATTCTAGACTATCGGTGACCAGTGCCAGATCTTGAACCCGAGGTAAGCTCAAGCCATTTTTTAACGCCGACGCGTTCAGGCAAATCAATTCACAAGACTTCTGCTGCTCGCACCAGCGTCTTGCTAATGCTTGGCCTCGGGCACCCAAAGCGGTTAGCGCCTTGGGTTGGCAGTGGTCAATAATTACAGCAAGGGCCTGTTCCGGTAACGTCATAGCTGATGCCTGATGAGTTGAGGTGATTTTAATTTACCTCTTAGAATACTGCACGATTAATACAGCGGGGGCGAATCTAGCCAAATGGTTTTTATGCGTAAGTAGGCAGTTTTTTCAATCTCATTAGCTGGCGTGACTGTATGCACTCTTGCCGTTTCGAATAGATTAGCCAATAAGTAAGGGTCTTTTGCCATGCGCTGCTCTTCAGCAGAAGAAGCGCTTTTTTGCAAAAAGGAAACCGCCATATAATGGGTCTCGGCTCTCGTTAGCTTACGCGACCTGGCCCGTTTGGTCTCTTCGAGAATATCTGAAAAAATAAAAGCACCCGGCTCAACCTGAGCCACAGCAGGTAGTGT
>DATBNH010000683.1:0-3378 GCA_036554405.1 Cellvibrionaceae bacterium
TTTATAAGGAGGTTCCCGCAGGGTTGTTAGATGAAATTATATTGCCTGGGGAGCTGTACTCGGGCCTCGGTATTGCCCATATTTGCCTGAATGAAAATCTGCCGGAAGAAAAAGTGACAACAGTCTATGTGCGGCTGGTGGAATTTTTGCAGTTGGATGATTTCGCCTACTGGCTGTCGCGGGTGCCTTCGAACAATTACTGGCAATCGTTGGCCAAAGAGTCATTTATGGATGATCTTGAAGCCCAGGTTAAAATGCTCACCCAAACTCTGTTGCAGGATGCGGGAAATACGGCTGCCCCTGAAATTGTCGATCGCTGGGCTCAGCAGCAGTCCGCTCTGGTAGAGCGCTGGCAAGCCATGGTGGCCACTATTCACAGCAGCAGCCAGGGAGATTACGCCATGTTTGCGGTGGCACTGCGTGAACTGCTCGATTTGGTACAAGTCTCTCGGCATGTCCGCTAAAAAACCGGAGGTATATATATGAAGCTGGCCGATAAAGCACTTTTGCATAATCAATGCTATCTCAATGGCCATTGGGTGAGTGGCACAGGCCAAACGCTAAGTGTAAAGAACCCCGCAACGGGTGCGGTTCTGGGTAGCGTACCCGCTCTGGAGCCGACAGTAGTGCAAGACACTATCGCCAATGCTGTCACTGCCTTTGAAAAATGGAAGGCCTTTACAGCGGAAAAGCGGGGTGATTTTCTCTACCAGTGGTATCGGCTGATGCTGGATAATCGCGAAGACCTGGCGCAAATTATGACGGCGGAGCAGGGCAAGCCTCTGGCCGAATCACGGGGTGAGATTGATTATGCTGCCTCTTATGTTAAGTGGTTTGCCGAGGAGGCGAGGCGCGCCTATGGCGACACCATTCCAGCCGCTAGCAAAGGACAGCATATTATCGTTATACCGCAGCCAGTCGGGGTTTGTGCGGCCGTTACTCCCTGGAATTTCCCCGCTGCAATGATTACTCGTAAGGCCGCAGCGGCTCTGGCGGCCGGCTGCACCATGGTGGTCAAGCCCTCGGGGCTGACACCTTTTAGCGCTTTGGCGCTCGCTCATCTGGTCCATGAGGCCGGAATTCCCGCCGGGGTGTTTAATGTGGTTACGGGTGATTCTGCCGCAATTGCTGAGGCTTTTTGCACGAGTCGGCACATTAAAAAGCTGAGCTTTACCGGCTCCACCGCTGTGGGTCGAAAATTGATGGCCCAGTGCGCGCCCAATCTGCAAAAACTGTCCCTGGAGTTGGGTGGCAATGCGCCGTTTCTGGTGTTTGATGATGCCGATGTGGACAGGGCGGTCAAGGGTGCGCTGGCGGCCAAATTTCGCAATACGGGCCAGACCTGCATCTGCCCCAACCGTTTTCTGGTACAAGCCGGTATTCACGATACTTTTGTGGCAGCACTGGGCAAAGCTGTAGCCGCATTGAAAGTTGGCGATGGCACCGACGAAGAGGTCAAGCAGTGTTCGCTGATTAACAATAAAGCACTGGAGAAGGTGCAGCGCCATTACGACGATGCTCTTGCCAAAGGTGCGTGCGTTACTCAGGGCGAGCGTCCCGGGGTACTGCCGCACAACCGTGTGGCCCCGGTGATATTGACGGGCGTGAAGCCGGATATGCAACTGTGGCATGAAGAGACCTTTGGACCGCTGGCCGCCGTGGCCCAATTTGATACAGAGCAGGAGGGGCTGGATTTGGCCAATGACACGCCCTACGGCCTGGCTGCCTACTTTTTTACAGGAGATGCCGACCGCATCTGGCGGGTTGGAGAGGCTCTTAAGGCCGGTATGGTGGGTATTAACGAAGGCGCCATTTCCAATGCGGCCGCGCCTTTTGGCGGCGTCGACCAGTCTGGCTTTGGTCGCGAGGGTTCACGCTACGGAATGAGCGAGTACCAACAGCTGAAATACCTGTGTTTTGCTGAGGCATCGGAGGGTTAAGCCGTCGGTGAACACTATAACAATGAGCCTGGCCATTGACCGCGAGCAGTTGTTGCGTTGGTATAGTGGCCGTGTACAGCAGGTGTTGGCTCACGATGACCGGGGCCGGCGAGTGCGCTTCCCTGTGAGCGTGCTGCAGCCGTTTGTCACCCGTGAGGGGATTTACGGCCGTTTTCGTATTTTATTTGATAGCGAAAATAAGTTTCAGGGCATCGAAAAAATCGACTAGCGCGCGGTTATTCAGTATCCTGCGCGCCGGGATGAGCTGAAGACCAGACGCTGTCAAGCGTTGCTCAGAGATCCCCGATTTTTATCACAACCGAGTTCCAGATTATGTACGGTGCCTTGCGTCAACTGCTGTTTTGCCTGAATCCTGAAACCTCTCATCATATTAGCTTGGCTGGTTTGCGCCTTGCCGAGCGCGCTGGCCTGTTGCGTTACTGTGTGGCGCCGGTGATGGATAGTCCGGTAGAGGTCATGGGTTTGCGTTTCCCCAATGCAGTGGGGCTGGCAGCGGGGCTGGATAAAAATGGCGATTACATTGATGCGCTGGGCGCGCTGGGTTTTGGTTCTATTGAGATAGGTACCATTACCCCCCTGCCGCAACCGGGGAATGCCAAGCCACGCCTGTTCCGACTCAAACAGCAACAGGCCATTATCAACCGTATGGGCTTTAACAATAAGGGTGTTGATTATCTGGTGGAGCAGGTAAAGGCGCGTCGTTTTAAAGGCATCTTGGGTATTAATATTGGCAAAAACGCCAAAACACCCGTGGAAAATGCACTGGATGATTATCGAATTTGCCTCAATAAAGTCTATGCCTACGCCGATTATATTACCGTGAACGTCTCCTCGCCTAATACCCCGGGACTGCGCAATTTACAATTTGGCGAAAGCCTGAACGCTTTATTGGCGGGTATTAAAGCCGAGCAGTTAGCGCTGGCCGAGAGCCAGGGGCGCTATGTGCCGATAGCGGTAAAAATTGCCCCGGATATGACCGATGAAGAAATTCAGTCGGTAGCCGAGGCATTGCTCAAGCAAAAAATGGATGCAGTTATCGCCACCAATACGACTATTGGACGAGAAGGGGTGGAGTCTGATCCGCAACACACCGAAGCTGGTGGTTTAAGTGGTGCGCCGGTGCGCCATAAAAGCACCCATGTAGTACGCACTTTGGCGGCAGCGCTACAAGGCGCCATACCGATTATTGGTGTAGGTGGTATTACAGAAGATAAGTACGCGCTGGAGAAAATTCAGGCAGGTGCCAGCCTGGTACAAATCTATTCGGGTTTTATTTATCAAGGCCCGAACTTAATTGCGCAATGCGCTGACAAAATAGCGCTAGCCACAAAGTAAAAACCCGCCAATTGGCGGGTTGTATCTGCGGGTGGCAGATAAAATAGATAGGGGTGAAAAAATTAAATTCGCATTCCCTCAA